>NZ_JBEXNT010000006.1:0-148463 GCF_040611255.1 Kitasatospora sp. NPDC002965
CCCGAAGCCGCACCGCCCGCCGCGCGGCAGCACCGGCCCGGGCCCGCCGGCCGGGGCCGGGGCGGTCCCGCAGGCCCGGCGGGTCGAGGTGGCCGAGGAGATCGAGGAGGTCGTCGGGGAAGGGGAAGCGGAACTGCCCGGTCATGGCCGTGTCCTTCCGTTCGGTCGTTCTCGCGGTCGCCGCCGGACCGCACCGCACCTGCGGGCTCCCGGCGACCGCGAACATACACACCGTCACTGACAATCGACCGAGAGCGACCTCCGCCGGACCGGGGCAGGTCACGGCTGACGGGCCGCCGTCCCCGTTCCGTCCCCGTTCCGGACCGCGTTGTCGGTGACGCCCGTTATGGTCGGGGACCATGCGACTGCTGCATACCTCCGACTGGCATCTCGGACGCTCGTTCCACCGGGAGAGCCTGCACGACGCCCAGCGCGCGTTCCTGGACCACCTGGTAACGGTGGTCCGGTCCGAACGCGTGGACGCCGTGCTGGTCGCCGGCGACGTGTACGACCGGGCGCTGCCCGGCCTGGAGGCGGTCGCCCTCTTCGACGACGTCCTGCACCGGCTCGCCGACCTGGGCGTGCCGACGGTGTTCATCAGCGGCAACCACGACTCGGCCCGCCGGCTGGGCGTCGGCGCGGGCCTCATCGGCCGGGCCGGCGTCCACCTGCGGACCGACCCGGGCGAGTGCGCCGCGCCCGTCGTGCTCGCGGACGCGGACGGACCGGTCGCCGTCTACGGGCTTCCGTACCTGGAACCGACACTGGTGCGGGAGCGGTTCGGGCTGGCCCGCGGCGGTCACGCCGCGGTGCTCGGCGCCGCGATGGACCAGGTCAGGGCCGACCTGGCGGGCCGCCCGGCGGGCACCCGGGCGGTCGTCCTGGCGCATGCCTTCGTCACCGGGGGCGAGCCCAGCGACAGCGAGCGGGACATCGCGGTCGGCGGCGTCGCGGCGGTGCCCGCGTCCGTCTTCGACGGCGTGCACTACGCGGCCCTCGGTCATCTGCACGGCTGCCAGACCCTCGCCCCGCACCTGCGCTACAGCGGTTCCCCGCTCGCCTACTCCTTCTCCGAGACCGACCACCGCAAGACGATGTGGCTGGTCGACCTCGCGGCGGACGGCTCGGTCGCCGCCGAGCGGGTCGACTGCCCGCAGCCCCGGCCGCTGGCGCGGCTGCGCGGCCGGCTCGACGAGCTGCTGACCGACGAGAGGCACGCCGCCGCCGAGCAGGCGTGGGTGCAGGCGACGCTCACCGACCCGAGCCGTCCGACCGAACCCATGGAAAGGCTGCGACGCCGCTTCCCGCACACCCTCCAGCTGCTCTTCGAGCCCGAGGCGACGACGGCTGACGCCTCCCCGTCCTATGCGGCCAGGGTCAGCGGACGGACCGACCTGGAGATCGCCGAGGGCTTCCTGCGGCACGTCCGCCCCGGTGCCGATCCGGACGCCGACGAGCTGGGCTGGCTGCGCGAGGGCTTCGAACGCGTCCGGCAGACCACCGACCGGAAGGCCGAGCTGCCCCGATGAGACTGCACCGGCTGACCGTCACCGCCTTCGGCCCGTTCGCGGGCAGCGAGACGGTCGACTTCGACGCGCTGGCCGCCGGCGGGCTCTTCCTGCTGCGGGGAGCCACCGGCGCGGGCAAGAGCAGCGTGCTCGACGCCGTCTGCTACGCCCTGTACGGCGAGGTCCCCGGCACCCGGCGGGCCAACCGGCTGCGCAGCGACCACGCCGATCCGAAGCGGCTGACCTCGGTCCGGCTGGAGCTGACGCTCGGCGGGCGGCGGCTGGAGATCACCCGGCTGCCCGAGCAGCCTCGGCCGAAGAAGGTCGGCAAGGGCACGACGGTCGAGCGTGCCCAGACCCTGCTCCGCGAGTGGTCGACGGACGGCGGCGACGCTACCGGGGCCGGGTCCGGGGGGAACGGAGACGGCGACGGAAGCGGCGGGCCGGGCTGGCGGGCGGTCAGCAAGTCGCACCAGGAGGCCGGCGAGGAGATCCACCGGCTGATCGGGATGAGCAGGGACCAGTTCTGCCAGGTGGTGCTGCTGCCGCAGGGTGACTTCGCGCGGTTCCTGAGGGCCGACTCGGAGGAGCGCGGCAAGCTGCTGCGGCGGCTGTTCGACACCGAGCGCTTCCAGTCCGTCGAGTCCTGGCTGGCCGAGCAGCGCCGGGCCCAGGAGGCGGCCGTCCAGACCGGCCGCCGCCGGCTGCGGGACTTGGCCAGCAAGGCCGAACAGGCGGCCGGCCCGGACGCCGAACCCGTCGAGGGCTGGGTGCCGGCCGAGGACGAGCCGGTCGCGCCGACCGGCGTGCAGGCCGGCACCGAGCTCACCACCGGGGTGCTCGGCTGGGCCGCCGTGCTGCGCGGCGGCGCGGCCGAACAGCTCGCCGTGACCGAGGCCGCGCTGGCCGGCGCGGAGGAGGCCCACCTGGAGGCCCAGCGGGCGGGGGCCGCCGCCGAACAGCTCGCCGACCGGCAGCAGCGGCACCGGCAGGCGGTGGCCGAGGCCGCCCGCCTGGCCGGGGACGAAACGGCCCGGACGGCCGACCGCCGCCGGCTGACCGCGGCCCTGGCGGCGGTCGGGGTCGAGTCGGTGCTGCACCTGCGCGACTCCGCCGCGGTCGCCCACCGGACGGCCCGCGAGGAGGAACGACGGCACCGCGCGGCCCTGGCAGCCGCCGGCGGCCCGGACGGCGAGGGCCGCGCCCTGGCGCACGCCGAGGCCGAGGAGCTGGCCGAGGCCGAACGCGGGCTGCGCGCCGAGCTGGTCCGGCTGGAGGCGGCGGCGGCGGACGAGCGGCGCTGCGCCGAGCTGGACGGCGCACAGGCGTCGCTGGCCGCCGACCGGCAGCGCGCCGAGGACCTCGCCGAGGAGGCGGCCGACTGGCTGTCCGGCTTCGAGGCGCGGTTCGCCGCCCTCCAGGAGGAGCAGTCCGTCGCGCGGGACGCGGCCGCGCAGGTCGACCGGCTGGACGTCCGGCGCAGCGAGCTGACCGGCCGCCTGACCGCCGCACGCGGCCGGGACGCGCTGCAGCGGGAGATCGACCGGGCCCGGCCGCAGGCACTCGCGCTGCGCTCCGACGCGCTGGACGCCCGCCGGCACAGCCAGGACCTGCGCGAGCTCCGGCTCGTCGGCATGGCCGCCGAACTCGCGGCACAGCTGCGGGCCGGTGCGCCCTGCCGGGTCTGCGGCTCCCCCGAACACCCGGCGCCCGCCCGGCCGTCCGGCGAGCAGGTCCGCGCGGCCGACGAGGACCGCGCCCAGGCCGCCCAGACGGCCGCCGAGCAGGCGGCCGACACCGCCGAACGGGAGCTCGCCGACCTCCAGGTGCGCCAGGCCGCCGCCGCCGGGGCCGCCGGCGCGGAGAGCACCGACGCCCTGGCCGAGGCCCTCGGTGGGCTGGAGCGGGAGCACCGCACGGGGGTCCGGGTCGCGGAGGGGCTCGGCGCGATCGGGCGACGGATCGAGCAGACCACCCGGGAGCAGGCCGCCCGGCTCACGGCCCTCGGCGACGCGCGTGAGCGGAGTGCCGAGCTCGGCGCCCGGATCCGCACCCTGCACGCCGAGCGGGAGGAGCGGGGCGGCCGGGTGGCGGCGGCCCGGGGCGGCGCGCCGTCGGTCGCCGCCCGCGCGGCCGGCCTGGCCCGCCTCGCGTCGGCCGTGTCCGCCCTGGCGGGCGCGGCCCGGACGGCTGCCGAGGCGGCGTACCGGCTGAAGGAGGCCGAGGGCGAGCTGGCGCGGGCCGCCGTCGCGGCCGGGTTCCCGAGCGCGGAGGACGCCGTCGCCGTCCTGCTGCGCCGGGAGGAGCGCGAGCGGCTGGAGCTGCGGCTGGAACGCCACCGCGCCGAGCTGGCGGCGGCCGAGCGGCGGCTCGCCGAACCGGAGCTCGCCTCCGCGGCGGCCTGCCCGCCGGCGGATCTGCCCGGCACCCGGGACCGGCTCCACGCCGCCACCGACCGCCTGCGGGCGGCGCACGCCGCCCGGGACGCGGCGCGCGCCCGCTGCGACGCGCTCGCCGGGATCGGACGGCAGCTCGCCGAGCTGGCCGGCTCGCTCGCCCCGGCGCTGGCCCGGTACGGCCGGATCAACCGGCTGGCCGCGCTCGCCGCCGGCACGTCCGCCGAGAACCGGCTGCGGATGCGGATGGAGTCGTACGTCCTGGCGGCCCGGCTGGAGCAGGTGGCCGCGGCGGCGAGCGACCGCCTGGTCCGGATGTCCGGCGGTCGCTACACCCTGGTCCACAGTGACGACCGGGGCACCGGCACCAAGCGTTCGGGGCTGGCCCTGCGGGTGGTGGACGCCTGGACCGGCACGGAGCGCGACACCGCGACCCTCTCCGGCGGCGAGAGCTTCTTCGCCTCGCTCGCGCTGGCCCTGGGCCTGGCCGACGTGGTCACCGACGAGGCCGGCGGCATGCCGCTGGACACCCTGTTCATCGACGAGGGGTTCGGCAGCCTCGACGAACACACCCTGGAGGAGGTGATGGACGTCCTCGACGGTCTGCGCGAGCGGGACCGCGCCGTCGGCATCGTCAGCCACGTCGCCGACCTGCGGAGCCGCATCCCGACCCAGCTGCTGGTCCGCAAGGGCCGGCACGGCTCCACGCTGGCCCTGGCGGGGCGGGAGGACGCCTGACCGGGGGACCGACGGCGGGCGTTCGGAACGCCGGGGAGCGCCGGGGAACGCAGGGCCCGGCGCGGTCAGCCGGAGCAGGCGATCCGCTGCGCCTGCTGCCAGGCGCACACCGGGCAGAGCGTGCTGCCCGGGTGGTCGGCGGGCAGCTCGGTCGGGTCGCCGCACAGGACGCAGTCGGCGCGCGGACCGGTCAGCTCCGGATCGTGCACCAGCGCCGCCTCTGCGCCACCGGGCGCCAGGGCACAGACCCCGCTGTCCGTGGCGTCCGTCGCGTCCGGGACGTTCCGGACGTTCCGGGCGTCCTCGTGGTTCGTGACCGCTTCGCTCATGCCGCCTTCCTACTCCGCACCCCGGCCCTGCCGCAAGGCGCCGGGGAGACCGCCCCGGGGGGCGCGGCGCGAGGAACCGGGCCACCGCGGACGGCGAGACCCCGGGGCGAAGGGCACGTCCTGACGTCCGGGAGGCGGCGGGTACGGTGAACCGCATGCCCGACGCCCCTGCGCCGCCCCCCGCCCTGCACCGACGGCTGCTGACCGCCCGGGCCGCCGAGCCCAGCTACCCGGAGGTCGGCGCCACGCGGGACGCCAGGCTGCCGGACGGGTACGCGCACCTGCGACGACGCGTCCATCTCGGACGCGGGCCCGAGGTGCTGGAGCGGGCCGGACGGTACGTACTGGGCTGGGGCAGCCAGCTGGGCACCGGCTTCGCCGTGTATCCGCACACGCCCGCCGAGCCGGGGGCGACCGTCCTGCTGCGCCTCAGCCTGCCCGGCACGCGCCGCCCCCGGATAGTGATCCCGTGCCGGGTGGTGTGGACCGTCGACGAGCCGGACCGGATCGGCTTCGCCTACGGAACGCTGCCCGGCCACCCGGAGTGCGGCGAGGAGGCGTTCCTGGTGTCCATGGACGCGGCGGGCGAGGTCTGGTTCGAGGTGACCGCGTTCTCCCGGCTCGCCGCCCGGTACGCGCGGATCGGCCGACCGGTCGCGCTGCTCTGCCAGTACCTGGCGATCGAGCGGTACCTCGCCGCCGTGGCCTCCGCCGCCGTCGGCCGCCCCCGGACCGGC
This sequence comes from Kitasatospora sp. NPDC002965, assembly GCF_040611255.1. Lineage (NCBI taxonomy): Bacteria > Bacillati > Actinomycetota > Actinomycetes > Kitasatosporales > Streptomycetaceae > Kitasatospora > Kitasatospora sp. NPDC002965. The sequence goes on from NZ_JBEXNT010000006.1 coordinate 5,709, forward strand.
CCCGACGACACCGGCCCCGACGAGGTGGCCGCCCGGCCCGCGCCGGACGCGCGGCGTACTCCACCGACGGTCGCCGCTCCGTAGCCGGCAGCCGCCGGGGCCCGGGCGCCCGGGCCCGGTGCGCCCGGGCACCCCCGGCCGAGCCCGGGCCGGCCCGGATCAGCCCAGGAACGAGAGCCGGACGGACCGCCGGGGGTTGTCGCCGTTGGTGTCGATCAGGACCACGGACTGCCAGACGCCCAGGGCCAGTTGGCCGTCTATCACCGGCAGGGTGGCGTGCGGGGCCACCAGTCCGGGAACGACGTGGTCGCGGCCGTGGCCGGGACTCCCGTGCCGGTGACGCCAGCGGTCGTCGGCCGGAATCAGCTCGCGCAGCGTGGCCAGGAAGTCGTCGTCGCTGCCCGAGCCGGTCTCCAGTACCGCGATGCCCGCCGTGGCGTGCGGCACGAAGACGTTGAGCAGGCCGTCGCGTCCGACCGCGTGGTCGTTGAGGAACCGCGTGCAGCGGTCGGTGATGTCGAGCGCGACCTCGCGGCTGCCGGTGGTGATCTCGAAGGTCGTGGTCCGGAAGGTCGTGGACGTGGTGTAAGTGTGGTCCGCCATGCCGTCATCCTGGCTCACGCCGGGGGGTGCGGCTGCCAGCCTCGCCGACTCCCCGTGCCGGGGCGGCAAGTCACCGTAGGGTGAGAGGTTCAGACCTCTCGGAGGCCCGGGCACCCGGTCCCGCAGGTCACCTGCGGGAGGCGTGCGGGGGCACGGCGAAGACCCGACGGTTCTGTGAGGATCCGCCGGGCCGGTGCTGGTGGGTGCGAGGGATGACGGGCACCCCGGGGCCTGGTGGCCCTCAGCCGCGCCCGCCGAAGAGACCACGTCGCAGCCGGCGCAGCGGCGCCAGCAGCTTGACCCGTGCGTGACGGCGCGGCGGCGCGGTCGGGGCACTGGCGCCGCGCGGCGTCAGCTCCCTTATCAACCCGAGCGCCTCGGCGGTGTCCACCGCCGGGAGTGCGGGCGCGCCGAGCACAGCCAGGTGACGCTCGATCCGGCGGCCGGTCGCACCGACACCGCACTGGATCGCCGGCACGCGGGGCCGAGTCCGGACTTGCATCTGTTCCATCAGTTTCCCACCCCTACGAGGCGCCAGGGCCGTGAGGCGAAGACTATCCGTGAGAGACGGCCTTCGCGCAACCGTCCTAGTGTGCTGCCACCGTATCGTGCGGCGTCAACTGACACTGCACCAGGGGCCGCTCGGCCGGTCACGACTAGGCATCAATGATGGTGCACGACCGGCCGTACGTCAGCGGGGCCTTCGGGGCACACGCCCGGCGCCCGCCCCGAAGGTGTGCGCCGGGGCGCACGGAGTCACCGCCGTCTCACCTCCCGTAGCCGCCGGGCGGGCGGTGGAGCGAGGGTCGAGCGAGGGTGGCCGGCCACAATCGGAGTCCGACTATCCGTTTAGGAAGTGAACACAGACGAGGGATTGACGCGAGCCTTGGCTCCAAGCAATATCTCTATCGACCGCGCAGGCGTGATCCCCTTCCGCAGGCCCGTTCGACTGATGAAGATTCCGGCTCCCCCGAGCCACTGCCGGGCCGCCTCGACGCTGCGGCGACCCGGCTCGGGCGGTGCCCGGACCGGCGGCCGGCCGTAGAGGGTCGGCCGGGCCGCCACCAGGCTGCCGGTGCCGCCCCGCACGGGTCCGGCACCGGCGGTCCCGGGAGTCCCCGCGTCCGCCCCGTCCCCGCCCGCACCCCCGCCCCGTCGGACCGGCCGCAGCGTGCCGCCGGGACCGCCCCGTCCGGCGGGTACGCGCACGCCGCTCGGTAGACTCGGCCAGCGTGCCAGTTCTCCTCAGCATCGTGCTTCCGGTCCACGGGGTGGAGCGCTTCCTGCCCCGCTGCCTCGACTCCCTCCTGGCGGACGCCCCCTCGTCCGAGTCCCGCTTCGAGGTGATCGCGGTCGACGACCGCTCGCCCGACGGCTGCGGCGCGATCCTGGACGCGTACGCGGCCCGCGACCCCCGGCTGCGCGTGCTCCACCTCGCCGAGAACCAGGGCCTCGGCGGCGCCCGGACCGCCGCCCTCCCCGAGGTCCGCGGCACCTACGTCTGGTTCGTCGACAGCGACGACTGGGTGCCCGAGGGCACCGTCGCAGCCCTCCTCGACGAACTCGCCGGCGAAGCGGCCCGGGAGGAGCGGGGCGAGACCCCCACCGACGTCCTGCTGACCGACTTCACGCACGTGTACCCGGACGGCGGGACCGAGCCCAACCCCTGGCGGCACGTGCTGACCGGCTCGCCGCTGGTGGCCGGATGCACGCTGGCCGAGCACCCGGCGCTGTTCAGGACCGTGATGTCGGTCTGGAACAAGGTGTTCCGGCGCGAGTTCCTGCTCGCCCTCGGGGTCTCCTTCGGCCGCGGCTACTACGAGGACATCTCGGTCACCTACCCGGCGCTGCTCGCCGCCGGACGACTGCGCTACCTCGACCGCCCCTGCTACTTCTACCGGCGGGGCCGCGCCGGTGCGATCACCAGCACGGCCTCCCCCCGGCACGCCGACGCCTTCGCCCAGTACGACGCGATCTTCGACTTCCTGGACCGGGAGCCGGAGGCCCGGCCCGGCCCGCCCGTCCCCGAGTCGCTGCGCACCCTGGTCTTCGAGCGGACCGTCCAGCAGGCGCTCACCGTGTACGACACCCCCGGGCTGGTGCCGGTCGGGCTGCGCCCCGAGTTCTTCCGCCGGATCGCCGGGCACTTCGCCCGCCACCGCCCGGCGGGCTACCGGTTCCCCGGCGGCGTGCGCGGCGTGCAGTACCGGCTCGCGGCGCGCGGCTCACGGCGCGCGTACGCCGAGCTGCGCCGCACCGGCCGGCTGCCGCGCGAACTCGGACGCGGGGCCCGCGCGGTGGCGCCGGCCCTGAAGAAGGGCGTGCGCAGCGGCGCCCGGTTCACCGCGTACAACGCGTTCCGCCGGCTGCCGCTGGACCGGCACCTGGCGGTGTACGCGGCGTACTGGCACCGCGGTTACGCGTGCAGCCCGGCGGCGATCTACGAGAAGGCGAAGGAGCTGGCGCCGGGGATCCGCGGGGTCTGGGTGGTGGAGAACCGCAAGCAGGCGGCGACCCTGCCGGCCGGCGTCCCGTACGTGATCGTCAACACGCCCGCGTACCTGAGGGCGATGGCCACCGCCAAGTACTTCGTGAACAACGTCAACTTCCCGCGGACGATGGCGAAGCGCCCCGGGACGGTACACGTCCAGACCCAGCACGGCACGCCGTTGAAGGCGATGGGCATGGATCTCAGGGACCACCCGGTGGCCGCCGACGGCATGGACTTCGACCGGCTCCGGGAGGCCGTCGACCGCTGGGACTTCCTGGTCTCCTCGAACCCGCACACCAGCGAGCACTTCGCCCGGGCCTTCCCCGGCCGGTACGAGATGCTGGACACCGGCTACCCGCGCAACGACCGGCTGGCCGTCGCCGCGCCGGCCGAGGTGGCCGCGATGCGCGAGCGCTTCGGGCTGGAGCCCGGGCGCACCGCCGTGCTGTACGCGCCGACCCACCGGGAGGCGCGCGGCGGGTACGTGCCGCTGCTGGACGTGCGGGACCTGGCGCGTCGACTCGGTCCCGGGTTCACGCTGCTGGTGCGCACCCACTACTTCCACACCGGCGGTCCGGGCGACCTGGCGGCGGACGAGGGCGCGGCCGAGATCCTGGACGTGTCGGCGCACCCGACCGTGGAGGACCTGTACCTGGCGGCGGACGTCCTGGTCACGGACTACTCGTCGATGATGTTCGACTACGCCGTGCTGGACCGGCCGGTCGTGATCTTCGCGCCGGACTGGGAGGAGTACCGGCGGGACCGCGGCGTCTACTTCGACCTGTTCGAGCAGCCGCCGGGCGCGCTGACCACGGACCCGGACGGTCTGGCGAGCGCCCTGCTGGCCGGGGACCCGGAGCCGGAGGCGCGGGCGGCGTTCCGTCGGCGGTTCTGCCCGTGGGACGACGGCGGGGCGGCGGAACGGGTGGTCCGCCGGGTGTTCCCGACGACCGGCTGAACCCCGCGGAGCCGCCGGCCCGGGCGGGCCGGAAGGCGGCGGGCGGGGCCCGGAGGGATCCGGCGCCCCGCCCGAGCGGCCTCAGCCCTGGCGCGCGGCCAGGAACTCCTCGAAGGTCAGCTCGCCGTCGTGGTTGGTGTCCATCTGCTTGATGACGGCCTCGGCCACGGCGATCGAGGTGGTCAGGTCGCCGAGCTCGCGGGCGACCTTGGCGTACTCGGTGGCGGTGATACGGCCGTTGCCGTTCACGTCGAACTTGTCGAACGCCGCGCGGATGGTGTCGACGTCTGCCATGGGTGGCCCCTCCTGAGGACTGATGAACTGCCGATCCCCCGAGCCCGCGATCTGCTGATCCATTGATCTACAGATCTGCTGATCCAGAAGACCTGCTGATGTGCGTTTCCGACGGCCGTACCCTACCCGGCCGTGGTGAGCGCCACGGTCGGCGGGAGTGGACGGGCTCGGGGGTGGGTGTCGTAGTCTGCGGGTCTGATCCCGGCCCGGCCGGGGGAACGACCGCCGCTCGTCGTATCTCAGGCCCGGGCACCTCTCGGGCGTGCTCGTCCAGGGAGGGACCATGCTCGATCTCGTCACCAGGCTGGTGCTGAAACCGCTCGCCCGGGGGATCTGGCGGCCCACCATCGAGGGCATGGAGAACGTACCGCGCAAGGGCGGCGTCATCCTGGCCAGCAATCACCTCTCCTTCATCGACAGCGTGGTGATCCCGCTGACCGCGCCGCGCCGGGTCCACTTCCTGGCCAAGGCCGAGTACTTCACGGGCACCGGGCTCAAGGGCTCGCTGTCCAAGGGCTTCTTCGAGGCGATCGGCGCGGTGCCGGTCGAACGCGGCACCTACCGGTCGGCGCAGGCCTCGCTGGAGTCCGCGCTGGAGATCCTGGAGGACGGCAAGGCCTTCGGCATCTACCCGGAGGGCACCCGTTCGCTGGACGGCCGCCTCTACCGGGGCAAGACGGGGGTGGCCTGGCTGGCCCTCACCGCCGGTGTCCCGGTGGTTCCGGTGGCCCTGGAGGGTCCGGACCAGATCCTGCCGATCGGCAAGCGGGTCCCGCGCGTCCGGAAGGTCACGGTGCGGTTCGGGGAGCCGCTGCACTTCGACGACCTGCACGGCCAGGCCCGCTCGCTCAAGGCCCGCCGGCAGGTCACCGACGAGGTGATGGCGGCGATCCAGAAGCTCTCCGGCCAGGAGCGCGCGGAGACCTACAACGAGATCCCCAAGGCGGCCTGAACCGGGCCCGCCGGCACCCGTGTCGACCGCAGGGCGGCCACCCCACCGGGTGGCCGCCCTGCGGCGCGCTGCGGGCACCCGGTGGCGTCGGTCGGGCATGCCGGGCGCCACGGACGCGCCGGCGGGGCCGTCAGGCGCGGCCGGGGACGGCGGCCGGGGTCCGGTCGTGGCCGGACGCCTGCGGCGCGGCGGCCGGGACCTCACGGCGGAGCAGCGCGGCGTAGCGGCCGTCCGCCTCCAGGAGCTCGTCGTGGGTGCCCAGTTCGGCGATCCCGCCGCGGTCGAGGACGGCGATCTGGTCCGCGGCGCGGACGGTGGAGAGGCGGTGCGCGATGGTGATCGTGGTGCGGCCCGCCGCCAGGGTGTCGATGGCCTGCTGAACGGCACGCTCGGTGCTGTTGTCGAGGGCGCTGGTGGCCTCGTCGAGGATCAGCACGGGCGGGTTGCGCAGGATGGTGCGGGCCAGTGCGAGCCGCTGCTTCTCGCCGCCCGAGAAGCGGTATCCGCGTTCGCCGACCAGGGTGTCGAAGCCGTCGGGCAGGGCGGCGATGGTGTCGTGGATCTGTGCGGCCCGCGCGGCGGCGGCCAGTTCCTCGTCGGTGGCGTCCGGCTTGGCGAAGCGCAGGTTGTCGGCGACCGAGGCGTGGAAGAGGTAGGTCTCCTGGGAGACCACGCCGACCGCCCGGGACAGGGTGTCGAAGGAGAGCTCGCGGACGTCGACGCCGTCGATGGTGACCCGGCCGCCGGTGACGTCGTAGAGCCGGGGCACCAGGTAGCTGAGGGTGGTCTTGCCGGAGCCGGTCTCGCCGACCACGGCGAGCGAGCTGCCGGCCGGGACCTTCAGTTCGAGGCCGGCCAGCGTGGGCCGCTCCTGGTCCGGGTCGTAGCGGAAGTCGACGCCCTCGAAGCGGACCTCGCCGTGGATGGTCTCCAGGGTGACCGGGCGGTCGGGTTCGGCGATCTCCACCGGCAGGTCGAGGTACTCGAAGATGCGCTGGAACAGCGCGAGCGAGGTCTGCACCTGGACGCCGGTGGAGAGCAGGCTGACGGTCGGGCGGAACAGGCCCTGCTGGAGGGAGACGAAGGCGACCAGGGTGCCGACCGAGACGATCGGCGCGCCGCCGGCCGCCGCCAGTCCGGCCGCCCAGTAGATCAGTGCGGGCATGGCCGCCATCACGATCTGGATGGTGTTCATCCGCCAGCGGCCCGCCATCGAGGCGCGCACTTCGAGGTCGGCCAGCCGGTCGGACTGGGCGGTGAACTCGCGGGAGAGCGAGTCGGACCGGCCCATGGTGCGGCCGAGCAGGATCCCGCTGACCGAGAGCGACTCCTGCACCGCCGAACTCATCGCGGCCAGCTGCTTCTGCCGGTCACCGGTGATCTTCTTGCGCTCCTGGCCGACCCGGCGGCTGATCCACACGAACAGGGGCAGCAGGACCAGGGAGACCACGGTGAGCCGCCAGTCCAGCGCGGCCATGGCGACCACCGAGGCGATCACGGCGGTGAAGTTGGAGACCAGCGAGGTGGCGGTGGAGGTCACCGTGGACTGCATGCCGCCGATGTCGTTGGCGATCCTGGACTGGACCTCGCCGGTCCGGGTCCGGGTGAAGAAGGCGAGCGACATCCGCTGGAGGTGGCTGTAGACGTCGGTGCGCAGGTCGTGCATGACGCGCTGGCCGACGGTGGTGGAGATCAGCGTCTGCAGCACGTTGAAGATGCTGTTGACGACCGCGGCGGCGACCATGCCGAGGGCGAGCAGGGTGAGCAGTCCGGTGCGGCCCTGCGGGATGGCGGTGTCCAGGACGGCGCGGAGCAGGAACGGCGTGGTCACCGAGACCACGGCGGAGGCCGCCACGAGCAGGCCGACGGTGGTGAGGCGGCCGGAGTACGGGCGGAACAGGCCGAGGATGCGCCGCCACTGGGTCGGCGGGCGGGGTTCGCCCTCGGCGAGGGCGGGCGGGGTCCACTGGGTGCGTTCGGGGCGCACGGGCGCTCCTCCCCGGGTCGGCCGCCGCGCGGGCGCCGCGCACGGGGCGCGCGCCGACGGCGGGTGGGCGGTCGGTCGCCCGCCAGCATAGCGAGTGAGACTCATAGTTAGCAAAGCTAATAGTGAGACGGCCTCTGCTCCGCCCGGCGCACGTGCGCCCCGACCGCTCCGCCCCCGCCGCCGGTCAGGTGGTGCGATAGGTGCGCGCCGCCTTGGAGGAGACCCCGCCGAGCCTGCCGGACGGCAACACCCGGGCGATCGCGACGGCCAGCTTGTACCGCTTGCTCGGCACCGAGAGCGACCGCCCCCGCGCCAGGTCGCGCATGGCCTCGTCGACGACCCGCTCGGCGGAGAGCCAGCCCCAGGCCGGGATGTTCCCCGTCCCCATGCCGGCCCGCTCGTGGAACTCGGTGCGGGTGAAGCCCGGGCAGAGCGCCATCAGCCGCACGCCGGTGCCCCCGAGGTCGCGCATCACCCCCTGGGTGAAGCTCACCACCCACGCCTTGCTCGCCCCGTAGGTGCCGCGCGGGAGGAAGGCCGCCACCGAGGCGACGTTGACGACCGCGCCGCGACCGCGCTCGCGCATCCCGGGCAGGGTGGCCGTGGTCAGCCGCAGGATCGCCTCGACGTGCACCTTCAGCATGTCCAGCTCGTCCTGGAGCGGCACGGTCGAGAACGCGCCGCGGTTGCCGAAGCCTGCGTTGTTCACCAGGAGGTCCACCGGCCAGACCCGGTCGGCGAGCCTGGCCTCGACGGCCGCGATGCCGTCGTCGGTGGCGAGGTCGGCGGTGAGCACCTCCGTCTCGACGCCGAACCTCCCCCTCAGGTCCGCGGCGGAACGTTCCAGCCGCTCGGTGTCCCGGGCCACCAGGACGAGTCGGTAGCCGCTCCGGGCGAGCCGACGGGCGAACGCGGCTCCGATGCCGGCGGTCGCGCCGGTGATCAAGGCAGTGGTGGTCATGGACCCGACCGTACCTACTCGCGGGTACCCGGCGGTACCACGGCAGGCCGCGCGGGCACCCCCTCCCCCGGAAACGGTCACGGAGCGTACTGCGGTGGCGGCCGATGGTTCGCACTCGTATCGTCTTTCGAGGGGGGCGCCGCCGGACCAGGCGGTGAAGATCCGATGAGGAGGCACATCTGATGCTTGCTCAGCACCTGACCGGAAGGGCCCCGGCGCCGCTCGCGACCCGGGCCGAACTCGACGCACTCGGTGCGCTGATGGTGGAGGACGAGGCCGTCGTGAGCGACGCGCCCACGTACCGTCCCGAAGCCGCCGCGCTGCTGCTGGTGGGACTCGCACTCCTGCTGTCGCCGAAGCAGCCCAAGGAGAAGACCCGGTAGCCGGAACCACCCGGCCCCCCGGGCCACCCGCGGAGTCTCCCGACCCTACGGCTCACCGGCCCGACCGGAGCCGCGAACCGACGGGCAGGGGCCGCAGGCCATGAGCCCGGGCCCGGCGGAACCTCCGACACGCGGACGCGCCACCGACACGGGGACGCACCGCCGTCACGCGGGCCCGCCGCAGCCCTGAGACACCGCGACACCCCTCAAGGAGAATCACGCACCATGCCAACCGCCGATCTCTCGCTACGCGACGAGTACGCCGCAGCGGTCGAGCGGCTGGCGGGCCGCACCCTCGACGCCCTCCGGGGCGTCGAGGGTGCGGTCGCGCTCGCCGATCCCGGTACCGGCACCGCGCCGCGTCCGGTCCTCGCCGCCGCCCGGGTGCTCGGGCCGGACCTGCTCGCCCCACGGCTGCTCGGTGCGGCCGGCCCCGACGACGAGGCCGTCCTGCTCCTGGCCGAGGCCCTCCTCGCCTTCCCGCCCGCCGCACTCCCCGCGGGCGCCGCGTCGGCGCCCCTCTCCCCCGGCCTTCCGTCCGGCACCGCCGCCTCCCCCCGGCACGGTCCCGACGGACACGGTCCCGACGGCGGACCGGACGGGCTCGGCCCCGACGCCACGGCGGTCGTCACCGCCTGGCGGGACTGGGCGGCCGGAGCCCTGCTCACCCGGGCCTTGGCGTCCACCGCCGACCTCGCCCGCCTCGCCGCCCCCGGCGTGAACCTGGCCGCGCCGCAGCCGGACCGCGTCCCGCGGCTGGAACCCCACGCCTGGCAGGCCTGGTCGGTCCGGATGGCCCAGCTCTCGTCGCTCGCCCTCCCGGACCTCGACGGCCCCGTCCACGACGCGGCCCGCGCGAACACCCTCGCCCTCGCCCGCGGGGCCGTCCGCTCGATGCTCCGGCGCGACCACCGGGTCGCCGCGCGACTGGCCCGCTGGCTCGCCTGGGCCGCCGCCGACGGCCGGCCGGTGCCGCTGGAGATCGCCCCCGTCCTGGAACGGATCCAGGTCGTCGGCGACGGCAGCGCCCGCACCGCGCTCGAACTCTCCATCGCGGACGCCCTGCTGAGCGGAGCCACCCCATGACCGACCACCGGATCCTCTCCACCGCGCAGCAGATCGGCTCGCGCGCGATGGCCTGGCTGCATGCCTCCCACGAGATCGGGTTCGGCAAGCTCTCCGACAACATCACCATCGACCTCGCCGACCCCAACAACGCCTACAAGCCGCTCGGTGAGTGTGCGCTGGCCGCCTCGCTCGTCCTGCGCGACGGCGTCACCGGCCCGCACGACGCACGGATCGCGCGCGAGCTGCTCGACTTCGGCTGGGCCCAGCTCCGGGAAGGGAACCTGCTGTACGAACGGCAGTTGCGCCACCTGGTGATGACCGACCCGCTGGAGACGTACGTCCACTTCGCCAGGTCCGGCTACCGGCACCCCCCGATGGACGAGCTGCTGGAGTCGCTCGCCAAGCTCCGCGCCGTCCAGGTCGCCGAGATCCTGCCCAGCCGGCGGCTCGCGGTCGCCAACGCGCGCCGGGTCGTGGGCCTGCGCAACCAGCCCGACGACTGGGCCGCGCTCGCCGCCGGGACCTGGCTCGGCGCCACCCCCGAACCGTGGGCCGTCGACTGGATGACCGGGTACGACATCACCCACACCGTCTTCCACATCACCGACTGGGGCGCCCGGCCCGAGAACCTGCCCGAACCGATGCGCGACTACGTCCGCGCCTGGCTGCCCGCCTGGGTCGACATCTGGCTGGAGGTCGGCCAGTGGGACCTCGTCGGGGAACTGCTCGTGGTCGACTCCTGCATCGGCGAACCGGTCACCGGGGCGCAGGGCTGGGAGGCGCTCGCCGCCGTCCAGCGCGAGGACGGCCTGATCCCGCGCGACAACTCCGAACCGGTCTCGGACGACCCCGAACAGGCCTTCCGCGACCACGAGCACACCGCCGTCGTCGCGGTGGTGGCCGGTACCGTCACGCTGTCGCGCGCGCTCGGCGGCGCCGCGGTCGCGGCCTGAACGCGATGCCCGGCCCGGACGCGATGCCCGGCCCGGACGCGGTGGCAGGCCCGGACCCGGCCTCCCGGCGGGCGGCAGGCCGTCCGGGCCCGTCCGCCGGCACCGGCGCGGTGGACGGCCGCGGTGGTGTCACGGACGCCCGGGGCCGCGAGGCGGCGGACGGCGAGGACGGCTCCGACGGTCCGGGCGCCGCGCAGGCCGCCGCGCTCGTCCGGGCCGCCGCGCCGCACGCCACCGCCGTCACCCTGGCCGTGACGCGCGGGGACCGGACCGCCGTGCACTGCCACGGCCGGACCGCCGTCGACGGGGAACCCTGCACACCCGACACCGTCTTCGAACTCGGCTCCGTCACCAAGACGTTCACCGCCCTGCTGCTCGCCGTGATGGCCGAGCGCGGTGAACTCGCCCTGGACGACCCGATGGAGCGGCACCTCCCGCCGAACTGGCGGGCGCCCGAGGTCCGTCGGGGCGGCCCGATCAGGTTGTTGCACCTCGCCACCCACACCTCCGGCCTGCCCAGGCTTCCGCCCGGACTGCTCGCGACCGCCCTCCCCGACTGGACCGCCAACCCGTACGCCGGCTACGACGAACGGCTGCTGCGCGCCGGTCTGGCCCGAACCACCGTGCGCCACCGACCCGGTGAGCGGTACGGCTACTCCAACTTCGGCGTCGGGCTGCTCGGCCGGCTGCTCGCCGAGACCGGCCGCACCGGCTACGCCGAGTTGCTCGCCGACCGCGTCTCCCTCCCCCTCGGCCTGCGCGCCACCACCTGCTCCCCCGACGCCCCGCACCGCGCCACCGGCCACCGGCGCGGCCACCCGCTGCCGCCCTGGCGCATCCCCGGCCTGCCGGGCGCCGGAGCCGTCCGCGCCAGCGGCACCGACCTGCTGCACTTCCTCCGCGCCCACCTCGCCCCGGACACCGACACGTTGGGGCGCGCCCTGCGCGAGGTCCGGCGCCCGCGGCTGCGCCTGCCGCGCTCGGCCGACCGGCTCGGGCTGGTCTGGAACTGCCGGACGACCGCGGACGGGCGCGACCTCCTGTTCCACTCCGGCGCCACCCGCGGATTCACCGCACTGGTCGGCTTCTGCCCCCAGACCGCGACGGCGGTCGCCGCCCTCACCAACACCGGTCCGTCGCTCGACGGGCGCTTCGTGCAGGCGGCCTACGACAGCCTGAAGCAGCTCGCGGAGCCGACGGGTTGACCGAGGCCGCGGACGCTGCGTGCCCGCCGTCCGGGCCGGACGGCGGGCACGGCGGTCACTGCTGCTCGGACCGGGCCGCCGTGTCGGCCTCGCCACCGGCCCCGACGGGGCGCAGACGGGAGGCGGCGGTGGCCGCGAGCTGCGGGGCGAGGCGCGCGACGTCACGGGAACCGACCGCGGCGATCAGGGCCGGCAGCATCCAGCGGACCGGCTGCATGCCGCGGAGCCACGCCTGGGCGTAGACGTGCGCGGAACGCCGGGCGATGCCGGCGACCAGGCGGTCCACGGCCGGGTCGAGCGGGTAGGTCTTGTTGGCCGGCCACGGCAGGCGGTCCCGCATCTGCCGCAGGACGGCGTCCTCGTCGGCGCCGCGCACCATGTCCGTGTCGGTCCAGCTCAGGTAGCCGACACCGACCTTGACGCCCTGGTGGGCGACCTCGGCACGGATCGCGTGGGCGAACGCCTCGACCCCGGACTTGCTGGCGCAGTACGCGCTCATCAGCGGCGCCGGAGTGAGCGCGGCCAGCGAGGCGATCTGCAGCAGGTAGCCGCGGCTCTCGGTGAGGGCGGGGAGGAAGGCCCGGGCGGTGGCCACGCTGCCGAGCAGGTTCACCTCGATGACCCGGCTGAACGCCCGGTGGTCGCTGTCCAGCAGCGGGCCCCCGATGGCGATGCCGGCGTTGGCCACGACCGTGTCGATCCGGCCGTAGTGCTCCTTGATCCGGTCGGCGACCTCGGTGAGCGCGTCGACGTCGGTGACGTCGGCCTCCCAGGCGGTGGCGGACGGGCCGCACTGCGCGGCGACCGCCTTGAGTTCGGCCGGCTCCAGGCCGACCAGCGCGACCCTCGCCCCGCGCCGGGCGAGCGTGCGGGCGAGGGCGGCGCCCACACCCCGGGCGGCTCCGGTGACGACGGCGACCTGGGCGGAGAGCGGCGGGGTGGCGGTCATGCGGCGGCGGTCCTCTCGGGGGTGGCGGTACCGGTGACGGACGGGGAGCCGGCGGGCGCAGCGGGCGCAGCGGGCACGGCGGGCACGGCGGGCACGGCGGGCAGGCCGGTTGCCCGCCCGGCGGCGGCGCCGGGCAGATGGGCGACGGCGAGCCGGTCGATCTCGTCGGCCACCTCGGCCGGCCGCTCGATCGGCGCCATGTGACCGACGCCGGGCAGCAGGAGCAGCCCCTGCGGGTCGGCGAGCGCGGCGACGATCCGGTGCGCGTGCACCGGCGGGGTGAGGCGGTCGTCGGTGCCGACCACGACCGCCGTCGGCACGGTGAGCCGGGCCAGTCCGGCACGGACGTCCAGCCGGTCCAGCACCAGGGCCCAGTTGGCCCGGACCGCGGTCGGGCACGCGTGCACGATCCGGGCCGTCACCTCGACCCGGTCGGCGGGCGAACCGGCGCCCATGGTGCCGTACTTGAGGCCGGCCCGGGTGACCGGACCGATCGGCCCGAGCGGCAGCCGGGAGCGCAGGATCCGGCGGTGCAGGAAGCGCCGCAGCCCCGGCGGGCGCACCGCGTCCGGAACGACGCGCAGATCGGCGACCAGGTCGGACGAGCCGGTCGAGATCAGTACGGCGGCGGCCGTCCGCTCGGCGACCTCGGACCGGCCGGCGGCGGCCATCACGGTCATGCCGCCCATGCTGTGGCCGGCCAGGACGGCACGCTCCCCCGCCGGGACGGTCCGGTCGAGCACGGCGGAGAGGTCCTCGGCGAGCGCGCGGGTGGAGTAGCGGACCCTGCTGGGCGGGACCTCGCTGCGGCCGTGGCCGCGCTGGTCGTAGGCGACGACCCGGTACCGGTCCGCGAGCCGGTGGATCACCGGGGCCCAGAAGCGGGTCGAGCAGGTCCAGCCGTGGGCCAGCACGACGGTGGGCGCACCGGGCTGTCCGTACACCTCGACGTGCAGCCGGGTGCCGTCGGCCGAGCGCACGTCCACCTCCTCCGTCGGGGCGGGCGGCACGCAGTCGGCGGGAATCGTCGGGCGGCTCATACCAGGACCTCCTCGGCCTCGGTGGTGGTCGTGCCGCCGGCGGTGTCGCGGCGGCGGATCAGCTCGTACTCGGCGAGGTCGACCCGGCGGGTCGCGCGGCGGAAGGAGCTGGTGGAGGCGGGCCAGAGCACCGTGTTCCTGCCGCTCTTGTCCAGGTACCAGCTGCGGCAGCCGCCGGTGGTCCACACGGTGCGGTCCATCCGGTGCTGGAGTTCGAGGTTCCAGCGGCGCTGGGCCCGGGCGGTCGGCTGCATGGCGGCGGCACCGGTCGAGCGGAGCGTGGTCAACGCGTCGATCAGGTAGTTGAGCTGGGACTCGATCATCAGGATCATCGAGCTGTTGCCGAGGCCGGTGTTGGGGCCGATGACGAAGAAGAGGTTCGGGAAGCCGTGGACGGTGGAGCCGCGCAGCGCCTCCGCCCCGTCCTTCCACTCGTCGGCCAGGCTGGTGCCTGCGGCGCCGAACACCCGGGCCGCCACGGGGATGTCGGTGACGTGGAAGCCGGTGCCGAAGACGATGGCGTCCACCTCGTGCTCGCTGCCGTCCGCCGCGACCAGGGTCGATCCGCGCACCTCGCCGAGTCCGGAGGAGACCACCTCGGTGTTGGCCGCGGCGAGCGCCGGGTAGTAGGTGTTGCTGAGCAGGATGCGCTTGCAGCCGATCCGGTAGTCGGGGGTGAGCCTGGCGCGCAGGGCGGGGTCGGCGACGCCGTCGGCGAGGTGCCGCTCGGCGAGCCGCTGGACCACCTTGAGCAGGCCGGGCCGCCGGACGAAGGCGTCGACCTGGACCTCGCGGAGGGCGAAGAGGACGCCGCGGCGGAGCTTCGCGGTGGCCGGCAGCCGGCCGTGCAGCCACTTCTCCAGCCGGGTGATCTCGCGGTCGCGGCGCGGCAGGACCCAGGCCGGGGTGCGCTGGAAAACCGTCAGGCTGCCGACCTGCGGCTGGATCGCGGGGATGATCTGTGCGGCGGAGGCACCGGTGCCGACCATGGCGACGCGCTGCCCGGCGAGCCGGTAGTCGTGGTCCCAGCGGGAGGAGTGGAAGACCTTGCCGGGGAAGGTGTCCAGGCCGGGCAGGTCCGGGATCTGCGGGTCGGCGAGCGGTCCGGCGGCGGCGACGACGGCGTCGGCGGTCCACCGGCCGGCCGTGGTGACGATCCGCCAGTGGGTCCGCTCGTCGTCCCAGCGGGCTTCGGTGACCTCGGTGCCGAACCGCAGGTGCGGGCGGAGACCGAAGACGTCGGTGACCTTCTCCAGGTACGCGCGGATGTCCGGCTGGCCGGAGAAGCTGCGCGGCCATTCGGCGTTGGGGGCGAAGGAGAAGGAGTAGAGGTGGGACGGGACGTCGCAGGCGCAGCCGGGGTAGCTGTTGTCGCGCCACGTCCCGCCGACCGAGTCGGCGCGCTCCAGGATGACGAAGTCGGTGATGCCGGCACGGCGCAGCCGGACGCCGGCGCCGAGGCCCCCGAAGCCCGAGCCGATGACGGCGACGCGGACGTGGGGGACGGGGGACTCCTCGACAGGGCCGGCCCCGTCGGTCCCGGCGGTCCCGGCGGTCACACCTGCCTCGTCGGTCGCGCCGGTCGCACCGGGGCGGGGGCGCTTGCTGCTGGATGCCATGCGGCGTCCTCCTGGGAGTGGGGCCGTGAGGGTACGTGCTGCCACTGCTCGGCGGGGCGCCGGGTCGCGTCGGTCGTTCCACGCGGACCTCGGGCGCCGATCGAGCCAACCATGCCAGCAATCACTGGCACGATTGGCAGGGTAGCCCTTGCTGACAGTTGATGGAAGAAGCGCGACCGTCCCGGTTCGGCGACCGCCCGTCCTATGCTGATCGCCGTGGACAAGGTCAGCGCAGCCGCCGAGGACAGACAACGCGAGTTCCGGGTGGAGGAACTCGCCAAGGCCGCCGGCATCACCACCCGCACCCTGCGCTTCTACCGGGAGCGGAAGCTCCTCCAGCCGCCGCGCCGGGAGGGCCGGATCGCCTGGTACGGGGAGACCCACCTGGCCCGCCTGCGCATGATCGCCGAGCTGCTGGAGCGCGGCCACACCCTGGGTGGCATCGCCGAACTGATCGGCGCCGGGGAGAGCGGCCGCGACGTGGCCGAGCTGATCGGCCTGGAGGCGGCCATCGTCGCCCCCTGGTCGGACGAGGCGCCGGTGCACCTCGGCTGGGACGAACTGGGGGCGGCCTTCGGGGACCAGCTCACCGAGGAGAACACCGCCGAGGCCGTCGCCCAGGGATTCGTCACCGTCCGGGAGGACGGGATCACCCACGTCAGCCGGCGGCTGATGGACGCCACGACGGCCCTGGTCGCGGAGGGCGTACCGCTCTCCGTCGTCCTGGAGTCCAGCCGGCGGACCCAGGAGCACGTGACCGCGATAGCCGAGATCTTCACCTCGCTGGTCCGCGAGCACTTCCTGGGCGCACTCACCGACGAAGCGCCACTGCCTCCGGGCGAGGCCGCCCGGCTGACCGAACAGATCCTCCGGATCCGCCCGCTGGCCCGGACGGTCACCGACGCCCAGTTCGCGCTCGCGATGGACCGGCGGGTGCACGCCGAGTACGAGGGGCTGCTGCGGCAGCGGCTGGAGAAGCAGGAGGACGACTGACGGCCGGCGGGTTCCGCGCGCCGGCGTCCGACCGCGGCCCGAGCGCCGTCCGAGCGCCGTCCGCCCTCGATCCTCCCGCAGCGCGCCCGTCGTGCGCCCTCCGTCACCGGACGTGACCCTCCGGAGGCGTAGCGAACCGCTTCCCCGGGCAGGGATGGGGCGCCTCGCCGCCTGCCGGAACGGAGTCGCCCGATGCCCGATGCCGCCGCCGCTCGCCCCCTCCCCCGCCGCTCCCTGTTCGCCCTCGCCTCCGGACTCGCCCTCGCGGCCTGTGGATCCGGCGGGTCCGGCGGGTCCGGCGGGGGCAGCGGGGGCGGAACCGGCCCGTCGCCCGGACCGGCCGGGTCGAGCGCCTCCGGCCCGTCGGACGGCGCTCCCCGGGTCGTCCGGCACGCGCGCGGCGAGAGCACCGTCCCGGCCCGTGCCGCCCGCGTCGTCGTGCTGGACACCGACGCCCTCGACTCGGTCGTCACCCTCGGCCTCACCCCGGTCGGCGCCACCACCGTGGCCGCCGGCGCGCCGCTCTCCGCCTACCTGCCCGCGGACCGGCTGGCCGGCGTCAGGACCGTCGGCACCATCGGCGCGCCCAACCTGGAGGCGATCGTCGCCCTGCGGCCCGACCTCATCCTCAGCAACCAGGTCCGCGACGACAAGCGCTACGACGAGCTGTCCAAGATCGCACCGACCGTGCTGAGCGCGACCACCGGCCCCGCGTGGAAGGAGAACGCCCGGCTGCACGCCGAGGCACTCGGCAGGCAGGCGGAGGCCTCCGCCGTGGAGGAGAGCTACCGGACGAAGGTGCGCGAGCTGGTCACCGCGCTCGGCGGCCCGACGAAGGCAGCCGCGCTCAAAGTCGCGATGGCACGCTTCCTGGCCGGCGCCCCCACCCGGCTCTACCTCAACGACACCTTCGTCGGCTCCCTGTTCAAGGACATCGGCGTCGGCCGCCCCGCCGGCCAGGACAAGCCCGGCTTCTCGATCGAGATCAGCCCCGAACAGGTCGACAAGGCGGCGGCCGACGTCATCTTCTACTCCGTCTACGGGGACCAGGCCAAGTCCGACCACGGGAAGATCGTCTCGGGTTCGCTCTGGAGCGGCCTCGACGCGGTGCGCAACGGGAAGGTCTACCAGGTCGACGACAACCTGTGGATGCTCGGCATCGGCTACACCGGCGCGGGCCTGGTCCTCGACCAGATCCGCCGGAGCCTGACGGCCTGACGAGGCGTTCCGTCCTGCTGCGGCCCCGGGGCCCGCCCCGGGCGTGGGACCAGGGCAGCGACGGGTGACGAACGGCTGCGGAAACCACGGTGTCCGCGCAGCCTTACGGGCCTACCATCCGATCATGATCGAAGGTAAGGCCGTAAGGCTGCGCGCCCTGCGCGCGGAGGACGCGGAGCACCAGCTCCGGTGGCGCAACGACCCGGAGGTGGTGCGCTGGGCGGCGGCCGGGGACCCGCTGTTCGGGCCGACCACCGCCGAGGCGCTGGCGGACCGCTTCGGCCGGATCCTGCGGCTGAACCCGCGCGAGGCCGCCATGTTCACCGTCGAGGAGACGGCCGGTGGCCGTGCCATCGGCCTGGTCGACTACCGGGGCCTCGACCCGTACGAGGGGGTCGCCGAGGTCGGGATCGCCATCGGTGAACAGGAGTTCTGGGGACGCGGGTACGGCTCGGAGGCGCTGGGGCTGCTGGTGGACCACCTGTTCGGTGCCTACCCGCTGCACCGGATGGAGCTGGACACCTGGAGCGGCAACGAGCGCGCGGCCCGGTCGTTCACCCGCCTCGGCTTCCGCGAGGAGGGACGCCGCCGCAGTGCGGTGCTGCTGGGCGGCGAGCGGTACGACCGGCTGCTGTTCGGCATGCTCCGGGCCGAGTGGGAGGAACGGCGCCGTCAGGGCGCCTCCGGCGAGCGGGGTTCGAGGAGCGCCACCGTGAGGTAGGACTCCCCGGACCCCGTCCGCGGGGGCGCCCAGGACGGGTTGGCGAAGGTGTGCAGCCGCCCCTCGGTGAGGGCGAACCGGGGCAGGCTCACACCGAACTCGACGGCGAGCGCGGCGAGGACCTCGCACTCGCCCTGCCGCCCGTGCCGGTCCGGACCGAAGTGCCCGTCCGGGTCGAGCGCCGCCGGGACCGCCTCCCGCCCGGTGCGGTCGACGGCCGTCCCCCGGGCGGTGAACCCGTAACGCTCCTCCCCGCCCCCGGCCACCGACAGGTGGAAGAACCGCTCCTGCGGCGCGACGAAGACCGCGACCACGCGCCCCCCGGTCCGGCCCGAGACGGCTGCGGCCGGGGAGGTGAAGCGATCCACGTCGAACCGGGACGGTCGCAGGTCGAAGGCGAAGCTCCAGGGAGTGGCGGCGTCACCCGCGCGGCCGACCACGGCGGGCTCCGACCCGTCCAACGCCACGAACCCGCCGCCCGCCGGTCGACGGACGGCGGGATCCCGGCGACTCGTCGGCGGATCGAGCCGAGCGGCCTCGTCCGCGGCGACGACGACGGGCAGCGCGTCCGGCGCGACGCCCTCGACCAGCACGAAGCGGTAGGGCTCGGGACGCCCGCCCGACGTCGGCTCCGCCGCCAGCCAGGCGAGCCCGTCGGCCTCCTCCGGCAGGTCCGCCCCGTCCGGCCCGTCCGCTGCCGCGACCGGCGTCGGCCGGGGCACGGCTGCGCCGCCCCTCGGTATGCCCAGGAGCTCGTGACCGCGCTCCGGGGTGAGCAGCGGTCCGAGCAGCGGGTCGGCGAGCAGCCCGACGGGCGCGAGGTGGTCCGGCGCGACCGGCGTCCACTGCGGCAGTGCCGCGCGCAGCGTCCGCCAGGCGGCCTCCGTCCCGCCCCAGCGGGCCTGTTCCCGCGCTCGCTCGACGGCCTCGCCGAACGGACCGGGCGCGGTGTAGCGGAAGGTGCGCTCCCGGACCTGCCGGAGCACCGCGTCGGCTTCGCCCCGCAGGCCCTCGGCGAGGATCCCGGTCAGGCGCCCCCAGGACGCGTCGTCGCGGCCCGACCGCACATGGTCGGCCGCGAGGACCGCCACCACCTCACCGAGGAGCCGGGAATCGTGCGGCAGCGCGCCGAACGCCCCGTGGCCCGACGGTCCCCGGAGACGGCGCAGCTGGCCGTACAGCCCGACGGCGCGCGGCCGACCGAACTCGGCGGCCTCGGCCAGCGCCGCCTCCGCCCGTTCGGACGCCCCGGCCAGCGCGTCCAGCCGGGCCGCCTCGACCCGGGCGTCCTGCTCACGGGTGGTGGCGTTGCGGAACGCCTCACCGTGGTCGCTCGTCGCGGACCGGTGGAACTCCCGGTACATCGCCTCCATGAACGCGCGGAACGAGCCGAACCGCTCCGGCGGGGCCGCCCGCCACGAGGCGAAGGAGTACGCCGCCCACTCCCCGTCGGCGTCCCGGTCCTCCGGATCGAGCAGGACGAGCACCAGGTCGGACTCGACGTCCAGTTGGAGGGCACGCTCCCACATCCCCGCCAGCCCGTCCTCCCCCCAGTACTCGCTGATCCCGTGGCCGTCCAGGTGCCAGCGCGCCTCGTCGGTGCCGGCGAGGCGGTAGACGAAGCCCCCCGCGTGCCGCCACCCGTCGCTGACGGCGAGGAACTCCCGGTACGACGGCGGCAGCGCGCAGCCCAGCTCCTCCTCCATCGCCGCGATGCGCTCCTCCGGCGCCGGGTCGAAGCCCAGCCGGTGCGGGCGGCCGGCGCCCTCCCCGCCGGACTGACGGCTCGTCAGGCCGGTGTGCACGTCGGCCCACTCCTCGCTCCAACGGGTGAGGAAGAGCCGCCAGTCGAAGGTCTGCTCGGTCATGGCCGCGATCCTTGCACGCAGCACCGACAGATCCCTTGGACGCCGGGAACGGTCCCGTCCGGCAGCCCTCCACCCCCGCCCGTCCGCGCCCGTCCCCGCCGACGGCTTCCCCGGGAACCTGGCGGCCGCCCGTCAGAACGACTCGGCCGGCAGGGCGACGGCCGGCACGTGCGGGATCCCGAGGACGACCGCGGTGAGCGGGCCGAGGACCGAGGACCGAGGACCGACACGATCATCCACCCGTTCGAACTCACCCTGCGCCGCCGGGCCATGTGGACGCACCAGCCCGCCCCCGCACCACCGAGGGCGAGGAGGAAGCCCGAGAGCACGCCGAAGCCGACGGACGCACCCGTCGACTCCTCGAACGCCTCGCCGTCGGCAACCCCCAGCTGCGCCGTGCACGCCCCATGCCGTCTCCCCCGTCTCCCCCGTCGCCCCGACCGCATCGACGCCCCGGCGCTCCGGCACCGGCCCGGGCACGCCCCATCGGGGGCGGCCGACCGGCGCGCCGACAACGACGGCCCCGACCGGTACCGCCCCGCACAACGGGTCCGGTTCGCCGTCGACCGCTGCGGATCGGCGGCCCTCAGCAGCAGCGACCGGCCGCTCCGCGCAGGACCGGCCGGAGGCTCCCGCACCGTCACCGCACCAGGAGTTCTTCCTTCGGTCACCGCCTCGTACGGGTCGGGCCGGCGTCCACGACCCCGCCACCGGCCGGTCGGGGCCGAGGCCGTCGCGCTCCGGCGGGGGCCCCACGACCGGCTCCGACCACGGCCCTCGACACACCCCCGCACCGTGGACCGCCCCGCCTCCGGCGGTCAGACTGCCACCATGGCCGATCTCCACATCCTCACCCCCGCCGACCCTGCCGACTGGCCGGTCTGGCGGGACGCCCGGCTCGCAGCGCTGGCCGACGCCCCGCACGCCTTCCGGGTGCGGTCCGCCGACTGGCACCACGGTGGAGAGGCACGGTGGCGGGCCCGGTTCGACCGGCCGGACGCCGTGCACGTCGTGGCCGTGCGGGACGACGGCCGGCCCGTCGGGCTGGCCTGCGGACTGCCCGGGCCGGACGGCGGAGACCACGGAGCGGGCACGGGCGGAGACGGAACGGACGAACGCGTCGGCGAGCTGCGGTCGGTCTGGGTCGGACCCGCGGCGCGGGGACAGGGGGTCGGAGACCGCCTGATCGCGGCGGTCGAGGAGTGGGCCCGGCGCGCGGGGTCCACGTCCCTGCGCCTCGCCGTGATTCCGGGCAACGAGGCCGCCGTCGCGCTGTACCGGCGCCACGGGTTCGCCCCCACCGGCGCGCCCGGCGGGCTGCTCCCCGACGGCGTCACCCGGGAGCTCGTGATGGCCAAACGGCTCCGGACCGCGTAGCACAACCCCCGTGCCGCGCCTGCGGATCGCCATGTGCGCCGGAGGCGGGAGCCGCGTAGAGTCCGCGACCATGGCTGAGACGACAATTCCGATCCTGCCCTGCCAGACCCTCCCGCCCGTGCTGGAGTTCTACACCGCCCTCGGCTTCGAGGTGACCTTCCAACAGAAGAGCCCCAACCCCTATGCCGTCGTCGTACGCGGCGGCCTCCAGCTGCACTTCTTCGGCATGAAGCGGTACGACCCGGCCGCCTCCCACAGCACCTGCCTGGTCTGCACCGACGACGTGGACGAGCTGCACGACGCCTTCCGGGCGGGCCTCAAGTCCGCCTACGGCCGGGTACCGATCCGGGGCCTGCCGCGGATCGGCCCGGTCGGCGACACGTCGCACGGTGTCCGGCAGTTCCTGATGACCGACCCGGGCGGCAACTGCCTGCGGATCGTGCAGCCGATCGGTGACGACCAGAGCCACCGCCCCTCCCCCGAAGAGCCGTTCGCCAGGGCGCTGTACCACGCGGCCCTGCTCGCCGACTCCAAGGAGGACCTGACCGCGGCCGCACGGATCCTGGACCGGGCCCTGGAGAAGGAGGACGAACAGCCCCCGCCCGCCACGCTGTTCCGCCTCCTCGTGCTGCGCACCGACCTGGCCCACCGCACGGCGGACACCGCGGCCGCCGCCGGCCTCACCGCCCGGGCCCGGGCCGTTGCCGCCGAACTCACCGACGAAGAGAAGGAGTTGCTCGACGACGACTTCAGGCGCCTCGAACAGCTCGCTCCCTGAGGTTCCGCGGAACCGGTCAGAGCGAGCGCTTCAGCAGGGCGAGCAGTGCCGCCCAGTGCCGGGCGTCGGCCTCGGGCCGGTAGGAGGCGGTGTCGGACTGGGTGAAACCGTGCGGCGCGCCCTCGTAGACCTCGCAGGTGTGGCGGACACCGGCATCGGTGAGCGCCTTCGCCAGCAGGTCGATCTGCTCCACTGGCAGTGACTCGTCCTGGTCGGCGTGGCCGAAGTACAGCTCGGCGCGGACCAGTCCGGCGAGCAGGTGCGGGCTGTCCGGCTCCGCCGTGGCGAGCAGGCCCCCGTGGAAGCCGGCCGCCGCCGCCACCCGCTCGGGGCGGGCGGCGGCGGTCTGCAGCGCGAGCTTCGCGCCCAGGCAGTAGCCCGTGATGCCGACCGGCCCGTCCGTCGCCGCCGGCGAGTCGGCGAGCCACCGCAGGTAGGCGTCGGCGTCTCGGGCGAAGAGTTCCGCGGTCAGCGAGTCCATCATCGGGCCGAGGCGCTCGAAGAGCGTCGGGTCGGTCCGGGTGCTGATCAGCTCGGGCGGCTCGGGCAGTCGGACGAGCGGCGCGCGCCCGAGCCGGTAGAACACGTTGGGCACCAGCACGGTGTACCCCTCGGCGGCGAGCCGGTCCGCCATCGCCTCCAGGACGGGCCGCAGCCCGAACGCGTTCATGTACAGCAGGACGCCCGGGTGGGCCTGCCCGTCGTCGGGGTGCGAGAGGTAGGCGTCGGCGACGCCGTCGGCGGTCGGGACGTCAACGGAGCTGCTGCGCACGGCGATCGTCGTCACGTTCGGTTCTCCTCGGCTCTCGGCGGTCCGGCCCGCAGAGTATCGGGGACGCGGGACGATTCGTCCACGCAATTGCCGACCTGTCGCCGACCCGTCACCGGACACCGGCGTCGGGCCGCAGGTGCCCGCCCGCGCACGCAGCGGGACTCCGGCCCCGCGGTCACGAGCAGGCGGGTCAGGACGCCCAGCCGCGGGTGCAGAGGACGAGGCGGTATCCGTCGGGATCGGTGACGGTGACCCCGAACTCGTCCCAGTAGGGGTTGTGGGCGGGGACGACGGTGCCGCCGTGGGACCGGAGGCGGTCGAGGAGGGCGGGCTCCACCGGCGCACCGAGGTAGACGACGAACAGGTCGTCGACGGTGGGGGTCGGCTCCACCGGGTGGTCGGGGTCACGGGTGAGCTCGAAGTGCCAGCTGCCACCGGACGGCCCGACCATCAGGAGGTCGTGCTCACCGGCAACCCGCTCGGTGCTGCGCCACAGGACGGCGAGGCCGAGGCCCTCGACGTAGAAGCGCTCGGCGGCGGCGAGGTCCCCGGACGGGCGGGCGACGCGGACGTGGGTGGTGGAGTCGATCATGTGCGGGAGCGTACCCGCCGCGCCGCAGGGCTCGTCAGAGTCTGCGCAGCCGTTCCTCGTCGGAGGTGCGGGGGCAGGTGAGGCAGGCGTTGCCGGGCTCGATCGCGTAGTAGAGGCAGCAGCCGAGACGGGTGCGGGTGTGATGGGCCCGACCGTCGGCGCCCCGCAGGAGACGGAAGTCGGCGGCGCCGGGGAGCGGTTCGGTCCGGCCGGGCAGGACGGCCCCGGCCGCCGCCACCGCGGTGGCCTCGCCCGGGCCGATGCCCACGGGGGCGACGACCGCAGGAACGACGACCACAGGAACGAGGTCCGCGGGGGCGGCCGCAGAGCCCGCCTCGGAGGCGGGGTGCCCGGACAGCGAGTGCCCGGAAGCGGCGGGATCCGAAGCGACGACCCCGGTCGGGGGCTCCGCGTCGAGCATGCGCCCGAGGTACCAGATCGCCGAGGCGAGGTCGTCGGTGACCATGCCCCACAGGGCCCTGGTGCCGCGCCGGGTGGGAACGGCGAAGGCGGCGAGCAGCGGTTCGACGTGGCCGACGACGGCGGCCCGCAGTTCCGCGCGGAGCTCGTCCTCTCCCTCAAGGGTCACGTGGGCGCGCGGCCGGAGGACCAGGTCTCCGGTGGGAGCGTGCAGCCAGAGGTCCGTGCCGCCGATCGACGGCACCCGGCGGGCCAGCTGCCAGGGCCCGGCGATCAGCACGCAGACCGACCAGAGGTAGTGGTGCAGCAGCCGGGAGGCGGCCACGTGCGGACGCGGGGCCGTGGCGCCGCGCTCGGCGGCGAGCGGGGCGATCCGGGCGGCCTCACCGTCGAGCGCGTCGGCGAGGGCGGCCGGATCGGTCGCCAGCTCGGCGGCCGAGTACCAGCCCTGGGCGCGGGCCGGGGTGGGTTCGCCGGCTGCGAGCAGCCGGACCCGGAGCGCAGGGCAGAGGTTCAACAGCCTTTGGTAGTCGGCGTCCAGCGGGTTCCGGGCGCAGGCGATGGCGGCAGGCGCGGATGTCCCCGAGAAGATCATCGGCACTCCCGAGATCGCTTTAGGTGAGGCTAACCTTATAGGCACTCAGCAGCACGTTCACGCCACCCCGGGCCGAGGTGCGCGGTATGGACCGACCTGGTCAGGATTTGACGCGATTAGGCTTACCTAACCTAATATCTCGCCCCGTGCCCACCACCGATCCGCAGGCGTCCGCACGCGAGGCTCCGGCGGCGCCGCGCCCCCTGCCGGCCCGGCTTCCGCTGCCGCCGGCCGCCGGGCTCGGCACGCTCCTGCCGGGCGTCGCACCCGGCGTCGCACCCGGCTCACGGACTGCTCCTCCCACCACGGCGCTCGCGCTCGTGACGAGACCTCAGCACAGCATTCGGGCCGGCATCATGACGGTGGTTCGCAATCCTCGGGCGCCCCTCGACCCGGCGACCGGTACCGCGCCCGTACCGCCGCGCGGAAACCCGGCGGGGAGCCCGGGGCGGCGAAGGCCCCGGCCGGACCCGAGACCCGCGCCGCCGAGCCCGGCTCCACGACCGGGGCGAAGAACGGCGGCAGCATGCCGACCGCGTCGGTGGCCCGCCTCACGGCCGGCCCGGCCGGCCCGGCCGGCCGGCGCCGGGGGGTGTCGCCCCGCAGTGCCGTGCTGAACGACGCCGACCCCGACCGACCGGTCCACCCCGGACGTCGACACCTCGATACGGCAGGAGGCAGGAGGCCAGGGCGAACCCGCCCGACGCCGTAGCCGCCCTCGCCACCGTCGGCCCGGCCGGGACCGGCGGGATCCGGCCGAACCGGGGCACCCCGCTCCGGAGGACCTGGACTCCTGACGGCATGGTGGACACCTCGCCGGGACGAGGCCAGGACGTCCGGCGCCGGCGTCCGGGTCGCCGGGGCGGTGCGCGGCGACCTCCCCGAGGCCACGGACATCGGCATCGACATCGGCATCGGCTCGACCGAGTACCGCACCTCCGGCCGGGGCCGGACGACATCGCGCCCACCCCGCCGCCCGCTCCCCACCAACCGGAGAGGACCCCGCGTCGCCATGCGGCTCTACCTGCTCGCCCTCAACCCCACCGACTCGGTGACCCTGGGATTCCTCCCGGCCGCCGCCCGGCTGGGGCTCCCCGTCACCGTGCTCACGGACCGGGCCGAACCCCACCGGCTCGCCTACGAAGACCTGGAGTGCGCCACCGAGGTGCTGGAGTGCGAGGTCCGGGACTTCCGCGAGGTGGTGGGGCTGATCTCCCGGCACCGGTCGTCCGACCCGTCCGACCCGGCCGACGCCTCCGGCGGCCCGGACGCGGCGTTCGCGGTCTTCAGCAACAGCGACCACCTGCAGACCCAGACCGCCCTGGTCGCCGAGTACTTCGGGCTGCCGGCCAAGGACTGGAAGGCCACGCTCCGGGCCAAGAACAAGGGCGAGCTGCGGCGCCACCTCGCCGCCGCCGGACTGGACACCGTTCGTTCGGTCGAACTCGCCCCCGGCCAGGACCCGTCCGGCCTGGGTGAGTTGGATCTGCCCTTCCCCGTGGTCGTCAAGCCGCGCGAGGGGGTCGCCAGCGAGGACGTCTCACTGGTCGCCGACGGCGACGAGCTGGTGCGGCGCTGCGAGGAGGTCCGGCGCCGCCGGACGGACGCGGCCCTGGTCGTCGAAGAGTTCCTGGACGGGCAGCTGTGCACGCTGGAGACGCTCGGCGACGGACGGCGACGGCACGTCCTCGGCGGGTTCCGGACGAGGATCTCCCCTCCCCCGCACTTCGTCGAGGAGATGCTGGAGTTCGTGCCCGCGCACCCGCCGGCCGTGGTCGCCCAGGTACTCGCCCAGCTCGACGCCCTCGGTGTCGGCCTCGGCGCCTGCCACACCGAGTTCGTCGTCCAGCCGGACGGCCGCGCCCGTATCATCGAGGTCAACTACCGTGCCATCGGGGACCACTGCGATCTCATGCTGGCCGAGCTCCTCGGTATCCCCCTGTTCGAACACATCCTCGCCGTCCACCTCGGCCGTGAACTCCCCGCCGACCTCGGTGAGCAGTGCGCCGCCACCGCCCTGCGCGGCCGCAACGAACCGGTCTGCGCCGACCGCGCCGGCACCCTCACCGCCGCGCCCGGACCGTCCGACGAGCGGCGGGACGGCGTCCGGCTCGCCTACCGACCGCTGCGCGCGGTCGGCGAGCGGCACGAGCACTACCGCACCAACCGGGACTACCTGGGCGTGATCTGGGCGATCGGCCCCGACCGGGCCGCCGTCGACACCGCCGTGGCCCGCTTCGTGGCCGCCAACCGCTGGGAGATCACCCCGTGAGCGAGCTCCCCCCGCACGAGGCCGCCGCAGCCGGACGCCACCCGCACGCCCACGGCGGGCCCGGGCACCGTTCGACCGGGCACTGTGCGGCCGACCGCCCCGGGCCTGTCCGTCCCGCGGACGCCGACCTGCCGGTCGCCGACCGGCTCGCCCTCCGGGTGCTCTCCGCGCTGCTGCGCGAGGACGTGCTCGGGCTCCGCACCCACGGCGAGGTGGAGCACCGCGCGGACGGCCCGTGGCTGGTGGCCTCCCGGCCCGCCGAGCCTCAAGCCCAACAGGCCCCACAAGACCCACAAGCCCCACAAGCCCCACAGGTGCCTCCGGCCGTCCTGGCCGTGCCGGTCACCGCCGAGGGCTTCCAGAGCGAGTACGCGGCCAGGCTGCCCCTGCTCTCCCTCGACGGCCGCCCGATCGACGGGCTGGCGGACATCCTGGCCGCGCTCTCCGACCTCGCCGGCGCCGAGGACCGGCCCGGCTGGGCCGCCTTCGCCGAGGAGTGCCGGCAGACCCTCGCCACGATGGAGCTGCACGAACGGGTCCGGGACGACGTCCACACCGCCCTCACCGACCTGTACGGCGCCGACCCGGCCCACTGGACCGGGCCCGCCGCCGCGCTCGGCCACGACACCCTCGCCGCCTACCTCGACCACCCCGTCTACCCGACCGCACGCGGTCGCGCCGGCCTCGGCGACGCCCAGCTGCGCGCCCACGCACCGGAGTTCCACGCGGCCTTCGAGCTGCGCTGGCTCGCCCTGCCGGCCGGCACGCTCGTCCGGCACGGCGACCGACCCCTGCCCAGCTGGTGGCCCACCCCGAGCTGGCTCGGGCTCGACCTGCCCGGCGGCGACCGGGCCTGGGAGACCCTCCCGGTCCACCCGCTCACCGTCGGCGCCTCCCTGGACGAGGCCCTGCGCGCCACCGGTCTGGCGGACCGTGCCGTCCTCGCGGACCGGCCGTACCTGACCGTCGTGCCCACGCTCTCGATGCGGACCGTCGCCGTCGCCGACGACCCCGCCCACCACCTCAAGCTCCCGCTCGCCACCGCCACGCTCGGCCGGCTCAACCGCCGGACCATCAAGCCCGGCACGCTGCTCGACGGCGCCGCCGGCCAGCGGCTGTTCGAGGCCGTGCTGGCGGCCGAACCCCGGTTCGCCGACCGGATCCTGCACACGGACGAACAGACCTGGGCGCACGCCGGCCACGAACTGCTCGCCGTGCTGCTCCGCCGCTACCCGGCCGGGCTGGACCGGTCGGTGACCGTCCCGCTCGCCGCCCTGCTCGCGCCCGCTCCGGGCGCCCCGGCCGGCAAACCGTCCGGCAACCCCTCCGGCGCCCCGTCCGGTCCGCGCGGCGGACGCCTCGTCGTCGACCACCTCGCGGACCGCTTCTTCGGCGGCGACCCCGTCGCCCTCTACGACGCGCTGCTGGAGCTGCTGCTCGACTGGCAGACCACCCTCTTCGGGTACGGCATCGCCCTCGAATCCCACCAGCAGAACATCTCCCTCGTCCTCGACGAGGACGGCGGTCTGCGCCTGCTCTTCAAGGACGACGACGGCCCGCGGGTCCACACCGGCCGGCTCACCGCCCGGTTCGCCGCCGCCGGCGAACCCGGATCCGCAGCCGCGGAGTTCGACGACGCGAGGATCCGGGCCACCGACGACGGGCCGCTCACCGACCTCTTCACCACCATCACCGCCCACCTCTGCACGGGCTCCCTCGCCTTCGGGCTCGCCGCCCACGGTCGCGCCGAACTCGGCTCACTGCTGGCCCTGTTGCGCCGACGGCTGACCGACGCCATCGACCGGATCGGCCCCGCGGGCCGACCGCTGCGCGCCGCCCTGCTGGACGCCGAGCGGCTTCCGGTCAAGGCGATGGTCACCGCGGGCACCCTGCTCAGCAAGCAGCGGTCGGGCGCCGCCGACATCAACAAGCACTACACCACCGGCCCCAACTACCTTCTTCCGCAGAGCTTCCCGCCCCCACGGGACAGCGGCAGATGACGGCCCGCCGCCCCGGCGCCCCGGCCGCGACGCAGGCCGGTCGGAGGGGCCGGACACCCGGGCGGACGGCCGCCGCCCTCGATCCCGCTGCCCGGGGTGACGCCGTGGCCGCCGCCGCACCAGCCCTCCCCTTCCGCCAGCGTTGGAGTCGCCCATGACCGACGAAATGCCCACCGCCGACCACGCGGTGGCCCACACCCTGCTCAACTGCCTGCTGCGCGAGGTCTCCGCGCCGGAACACCAGACCGCCGTCGCCGGCGGCCGTCTGCTGGTCCGCCTGCCCCGGCGCGGCACGTTACTGCGCGTGGCTCTGCGCCGCACCTCCCTGCTCGGAGCACACCGGTTCACCGGTCCGGTCGAGGAGGAACACGCCGACGGCTGGCGCGCGTTGGACTGGCTCGACCTCGCCGGGTGCGTCCAGGGCGAGCTGGAGCTGCGGACCGGCACGGTCAACGACGAGTTCCTCGACCAGCTGACCTCCAGCCACCGGGCGGTCACCGCCGGCCTGTCCGACCGACCCGCCCCCGGACCGGACCGCTACCTGGAGTCCGAGCAGGCCCTGCTCTTCGGGCACCGCTTCCACCCGGCCCCCAAGTCCCGCTCCGCGGAGAGCGGTGACTGGCGGGCCTACGCGCCGGAGGCCCGGGCGGTGTTCCGGCTGCGCCACCTCGCCGTCCGGGAGGAACTGCTCGCCGGGTCGTCCACCGACCCGGCCGCCACCGCCCTGCTGGACGGGCTCGGCGACGCCCCGGAGGGCTACCGGCTGCTCCCCGCCCACCCCTGGCAGCACCGACTCGTCGGCGACCACCCGCTGCTGTCGGGCGCACTGCGGCGCGGCGACGTCCTCGACCTCGGCCCCGGCGGCGCACCGTTCGCCGCCACCGCCTCGGTCCGCACCCTCTACGGTGCGGACGCGTTCCTCAAGTTCAGCCTCAACGTCCGGATCACCAACTGCCTGCGCAAGAACGCCGCCTACGAGCTGGCCGGAGCCGTCGCCCTGACCCGGCTGCTGGCCCCGGCCCTGGCCGACCTCGCCGCCCGCTTCCCGGACGCGGTGATCCTCCGCGAACCCGCGTTCCGCACGCTCGCCCTGCCCGGCGCCGACGGCCGGCCCGACCCGTCGCTGTACGAGGGGTTCGGCCTGATCGTCCGCGACGGGTTCGGCGGACTGCTGCGCCCCGGCGTCACCCCGCTGCTGGCCGCCGCCGTGGCCGACGAGTACCCCACCAGTTCGGCGCACGTCTCCCGGCTGCTCGGGGGCTCCGCGGACGCCGGCCGGGCGCTGGACTGGTGGACGGCCTACCTGCGGCTGCTCGTCCCCCCGGTGCTCGCCGCCTACTTCGACCACGGCGTGGTCCTGGAACCTCACCTGCAGAACGTCCTGATCGGCGTGGACCCGGCCGGGCGGCCCGTCCAGGTGCTCTTCCGCGACCTGGAGGGCACCAAGCTCGTGCCCGACCACCACGCGGCGCCGCTCGCCGCCCTGCCGCCCGAGGTGGCCGGCCCGATGGCGTACGACGCCTCGCGGGGCTGGGACCGGGTGGTCTACTGCCTGCTGGTCAACCACGTCGCCGAGCTGCTCGCCGCGCTCGCCGATCTGCACCCGGAGGCGGAGGGAGCGCTCTGGGACGCCGTCCGCCGCGTCCTGGAGGAGTACGCCGCCGTCCACGGGCGGCCGCCCCGGCTGCGCGCGCTGCTGGCCGGCGTGCCGCTGCCCGCCAAGGCCAACCTGCTGACCCGCTGGGAACGCAGGCGCGACCGCGAGGCCGGGTACGTCCGGCTGCCCTCGCCGCTGGCCCGCTCCGTCCTCGCGGAGGCGGCCCGCGTCCCGAACCCCGCCCAGGCCTCGCCCGTCCCCGCCGGAAGGACCCGATGACCGCCACCGAGCGCGTCCGCCGCCACGTCGCCGATCTGGCCGCCGACCGACTTCCCTGCTACGTCTACGACCTGGCGGAGCTGCGGTCGCACGCCGCCGGAGTCCGGGCCGCACTGCCCGAACGGGTCGAGCTGTACTACGCGGCCAAGGCCAATCCGGACGCTCCGGTGCTGGCCGCGCTGCGGGCCACGGTGGACGGCTACGAGGTCTCCAGCGCAGGCGAGTTGGCGCATGTCCGGGCCTCGGTGCCGGACGCCCCGCTGGCGTTCGGCGGGCCTGGCAAGACGCCCGACGAGATCGCCGCTGCCGTCGACGCGGGCGTGCACCGCTGGCACGTCGAGAGCGAGCAGGAGCTGCGGCGGCTCGCCGTCGTGCTAGGCGACCGGCCGGACGCCTCGGTGGACGTGCTGCTGCGGGTGAACCTGCCGGTCGGCGCGGGCTCGCTGGGCTCGGCGGCGCTGGCGATGGGCGGCCGCCCGACACCGTTCGGGCTGGACCCGGACCGCGCCGAAGCCTGTGTCCGCCTCCTCACCGACCCGCTCGGCCCGCTCGGTCCGGTCCGCCGCCGCCTGCGGCTGCGCGGCGTGCACGCCCATCTGGCGAGCGGGCTCGCGGCCGCCGAACAGCTGGCCCTGGCCGGGCGGATCGTCGGCTGGTCGGCACGGCTCGCGGAGCGGCACGCGTTCCCCCTGGACGAGGTCAACGTGGGCGGCGGCATGACCGTCGACTACGCCGACCCGGCCGCCCGCTTCGACTGGACGGCGTTCGGCGAGGGCCTCGGCAAGCTGCTCGACCGGCACCCCGGGTTGACGCTGCGGATCGAGCCCGGCCGGGCGCTCACCGCGTACTGCGGCTGGTACGCGACCGAGGTGCTGGACGTGAAGCGGAGCCACGGCGAGGACTTCGCACTCGTCCGGGGCGGCACCCATCACCTGCGCACCCCCGCCACCCGGGGTCACGACCAGCCGTTCACCGTCCTGCCGGTCGACGCCTGGCCGCACGCCTGGCCACGCCCCGCCGTCACGGGCGGGCGCGCCACGCTGGCCGGTCAGCTCTGCACCCCGAAGGACGTCCTCGCGCACGCCGCCCCGGCCGCGGCCCGGCTCCGGACGGGCGACCGGGTGCTGTTCGACATGGCCGGGGCGTACGCCTGGAACATCTCCCACCACGAGTTCCTGATGCACCCGCGCCCCGGGTTCCACCATCTGGGGTGACGCGCACCGGCAGCCGGGCGGTGGGTGACGGCCGCCGGGTGACGGGCGACCGCTCGGGCCGGCGACTTCCAGGTGACAGACTGCGGAATCCGTCACCCGGAAGTCGTCCGCGCCCTCCCACGGGGGGACGGCGCAGGCCGTCACCGTACTGACGTGCGAAAGTGGTAGCCGGTGAAGGGAGCGGGTACGTGCTGATGGACAAGGTGGCGGAGATCCTCGTCGAGGCGTCGGCCGAGGTGGTGGAGCCCCGGTTCCGGGCGCTGGCCGCCGGAGAAGTGATGGAGAAGGCCCCCGGCGAGGTGGTGACCGTCGCCGACCGCGAGGCGGAGGTGATCATCGCCCGGCGGTTGCGCGAACTGCTGCCCCTCCCCGTGGTCGGCGAGGAGGCCGTCGCCGCCGACCCCGCCCTCGCCCTCGCCCTGCACTCCGAGCCAGCGGCCTGGCTCGTCGACCCGGTCGACGGCACCTCGAACTTCATCGCCGGCCGCCCCGAGTACGCCGTGATGGTCTCCCTGGTCCGCGACGGCCGGACCGTCGCCGCCTGGATCTGGCAGCCCGCCACCGCCACCTCCTACACCGCCGAACTCGGCGCGGGCGCCTGGCGCGACGGCCACCGCCTCACCCGTGCCCCGGCCGCCGCCGACCCCGCCAAGTGGCGCGGTTCGGTGAAGAGCCGCTTCCTGGACCCGGACCGCCGCCGCACGGTCGAGGCCAACACCATCGCCTTCGGCGAGATCACCGCCGGGCGCCACGCCGCCGGCATCGAGTACCCCGACATCGCCGACGGCGCGCTGGACTTCATCCTCTACTGGCGGACCCTGCCCTGGGACCACGCGCCCGGGTCCCTGCTGGTCAGCGAGGCCGGCGGGGTCTCCGCCCGCCTCGACGGCTCCCCCTACCGTCCCGAGGCCCCGGGCTGCGAGGACGGCCTCCTCGTCGCGGCCGACCCCGCCACCTGGGAGCGCACCCGGGACATCCTCCTCACCCGGTAGGACCGGGGGGCGGGCACCGCGGAGCCCGCCCCGGGCCTCCGCGGTCAGCCGCGCCACACCTCCCGGCCCGCCGAGACGACCTCACGCAGCAGACCGGCCACCTCCTCCGGGGTGGTGTGCGGGTTGAGCAGCGTCAACTTCAGCCGGACCCGGCCGGGCCCCTCGCCGGGCAGCTCGGTCCGCCCGACGACGGCCCGGCCCTCCCGCAGCAGCACCCGGCGCAGCTCGGCGTTGGCCTCGTCGACCGCCGCCGGTTCGCCGTCGGCGCCCGGCGGGCGGTAGCGGAACAGCAGGGCCGTGAGGACCGGTTCGGCGTGCAGCTCCAGCTCGGGTTCGGCCCGGACGGTGTCCGCGGCGGCCCGCGCGAGGTCGTGACAGGCGTCGACCAGGCGACCGAGGCCGGCCCGGCCGAGGGTGTGCAGGGTGACGGCGATCTTGAAGGCGTCGGCGCGCCGGGTGGTGCGCAGCGACTGACCCAGCAGGCTCGGGTAGCCGGCCCGTTCGTCGTCGGCCGGGTTGAGGTACTCGGCCCGGCGGGCGAGCGAGACGTACGACTCGGCGCGGCGGACCAGGAAGACACCGGCGGCGGCGGGCTGCCAGCCGAGCTTGTGCCAGTCCAGCGAGACGGAGTCCGCGCGGGCGATGCCGTCGAGGAGCGGGGCGAGCCGGTCGGAGAGCAGGGCGCCGCCGCCGTACGCGGCGTCGACGTGCAGCCAGGCCCCGTAGCGGGTTGCCAGGTCGGCGAGCGCGGGCAGCGGGTCGACGGCGCCGGTGTCGGTGGTGCCCGCGGTGGCGACGACGGCGATCGGGGTGTGCCCGGCCCAGCTCGCCCCGGCCAGGGCGTCCGCCAGCGCGGCCGGGTCCATCCGCAGGTCGCGGTCGACCGCGACGGGGACCACGGCCCGTTCGCCGAGCCCGAGCAGGGCGGCGGCACGCTGGACGGAGAAGTGCGCGGCCCGGGAGGCGAAGATCCGGGGAGTGGCGCCGGGCGGCAGGCCGTCCAGTTCGACGATGCCGTCGAGTCCCTGGTCGCGGGCGAGCATCAGGCCCATCAGGTTGGACTCGGTGCCGCCGGAGGTGAGGACGCCGGAGGCGTGCGCCGGGTCGTAGCCGACGAGGGCGGCGAGTTCGGCGAGCAGCGCGGTCTCCAGCGCGGTCGCGGCGGGGGCCTGGTCCCACGAGTCCTGGGAGGGGTTGAGCGCGCTGACGGCGAGGTCGGCGGCGACGGCCACGGCGAGCGGCGGGCAGTGCAGGTGCGCGGCGCAGTACGGGTCCGCGGGGTCGGCGGCGCCGTGGGCGAGCAGGTCGGTGAGCCGGGCGAGCGCGTCGGGACCGGGCGCCGCGGCCATCGCGGCGGTGACCCTGGCGGCGGTGTCGGCGGGGCGGCCGGCGGGCAGCGGCCCGCCCCGCCGGGTGGCTCCGGTCTCCAGCGCGTCCAGGACGGCGGCCAGCAGCGGGCCGAGCGCGGCCGGGCCGCCGACGCCGCCGGACAGGGCGTCGGCCGCCGGGCCCGGGGCGACGGGTCCGCCGCCGGCCCCGGGCCCGCCCTCCGCTCCGGCCGCGTTCACGCGGACCCCGCCACGCGCGGTCCCGCACCGGTGCCTGCCGCCGAAGCGGCGGAAGCCGCCGCGACGGCGTCCGCGAGCCGGTCCAGCACGGCCGCCACCTGCTCGTCGGTGATGGTGAGCGGCGGCAACAGGCGCAGCACGGCGTCGTGCCGCCCGCCGAGTTCGACGATCAGCCCGCGCGCCAGGCACGCCTCGCGGACCCGGACCGCCAGCTCGGGCGCGGCCGGGCGGGCCCCGCAGGCGTCCGGTTCGGCGGTGGGGTCGACCAGCTCGACGCCGATCATCAGCCCGCGTCCGCGGACGTCGCCGATCACCGG
Organism: Kitasatospora sp. NPDC002965; assembly: GCF_040611255.1. NCBI lineage: Bacteria > Bacillati > Actinomycetota > Actinomycetes > Kitasatosporales > Streptomycetaceae > Kitasatospora > Kitasatospora sp. NPDC002965. Next base: position 40,745 of record NZ_JBEXNT010000006.1, read on the forward strand.
CAGCTCCCCGGCGAGCGCGCGCAGCCTTTCGACCATCCGCGCGCCGACCACCGCGGCCCGCTCCGCCAGGCCGTGGGCGGAGACGAACCGCAGGGTGGCCGCGCCGGCGGCCATGGCCAGGGTGTTGCCGCGGAAGGTCCCGGTGTGCGCACCGGGGCGCCAGCCGTCGTACTCCTCGCGGTAGACGACGACGGCCAGCGGCAGGCTGCCGCCGATCGCCTTGGAGAGCACCATCGCGTCGGGGACGATCCCGCTGTGCTCGACAGCCCACATCGCCCCGGTACGGCCGACGCCGGTCTGGACCTCGTCGACGATCAGCGGGATGCCGCGTTCGGCGGTGATCCTGCGCATCGCCCGCAACCAGCCGTCGGGGGCGGGGACGACACCGCCCTCGCCCTGCACGGCCTCCAGGACCATGGCGGCGGGCCGGACGACCCCGCCGGAGGGGTCGTCGAGCAGTCGCTCGACGTAGGTGGCCGACAGCTCGGCGCCGGCCTCGCCGCCGACCCCGAACGGGCAGCGGTAGCCGTACGGGTAGGGCAGGCGCGCGACCTCACCACCGCTGGGCAGCGGCTCCTTGACGGCGACGTTGCCGGTGAGCGCGAGCGCGCCGGCGGTCATGCCGTGGTAGGCGCCGGTGAAGGCGAGGGCGCCGGAGCGGCCGGTGGCCGTCTGCATCAGTTTGAGCGCGGCCTCGACGGCGTCGGTTCCGGCCGGCCCGCAGAAGTGCACCCGGGCGCCGTCGGCGAACCCGGGCGGGAGGCTCTCGAAGAGGGCGGTGGTGAAGTCGTCCTTCTCCGCGGTGGCGAGGTCGAGCAGGTGCAGGGGCGCGCCGCTGTCCAGGGTGCGGCGGATCGCCTCCAGCACCACGGGGTGGTTGTGGCCGAGCGCGAGGGTGCCGGCGCCGGAGAGGCAGTCCAGGTAGCGGCGGCCGTCCGCACCTTCGACGGTCATGCCGTTGGCGCGCACCGGGACGATCGGGAACGACCGGGCGTAGGTGCGGGCGGCGGACTCGCGGACGCGCTGACGGCGCAGGACGGCCGTGGCGGCCGGTGCGGCAGGAGCGGTGGGTACGGGGACGGTGGGGACGGTCGGACCGGTGGCGGGCTCGGCGGCGAGCGTCAAGGCGAACTCCCAGGAAGTTAGGTAAGCCTAACTTTAGAACGGAGGCCGATCCGACCTCACCCTGGGGCCGTCAGAACCACCCGAACCGGTGACGGACCCCCCTCGGCCGGTGACCGCCCGAGACCTCAACGACCAAGGCCGCCAAGAGGTTACGGGGACCCCCCGACGAAGTGCGGGCCCGACGGGCGAGGTCCGCCCCCGGCCGGCAGCCCCCCGGGCCGCACGGTCGCGAGTGCGCGATCGACGCGGCAGTCGCCCCGACCGCGACGGCACGGTCCGGCCGCTCCGCGACGAGCGGGTCATGCCGATCCCGGCCCGATCCCCTCCCCGCCTCCGCCCCCGCCCCCGCCGGTCCAGCGGTAGCAGAGCTCCGGGCGGCCGACGGTGCCGTACCGGGGTTCGCGGGCGGCGAGCCCGGAGTCGACGAGGTGCTCCAGGTAACGGCGGGCGGTGATGCGGGAGACCCCGGCCGCGACACCGGCGGCGGCGGCGGACAGACCGGTGCGGGCCTCGCGCAGGACGGCGGCGACGGTGTCCAGCGTCGGGGCGCTCAACCCCTTGGGCAGCGCGGTGCGTTCGGGGGTGCGGAGCAGCGCGAGGGCCTGGTCGACCTCGTCCTGACCGGTGGCCTCGCCGGCCCGGGCGAGGGTGTCGCGGTAGCGGGCGTAGCGTTCCAGGCGGTCGTGCAGCGCGGCGGCGCCGAACGGCTTCAGCAGGTACTGGACGACCCCGGCGGAGACCGCCTGGCGGACCATCGCGAGGTCGCGGGCCGAGGTGACGGCGATGACGTCGGTGGTGTGCCCGGCCGCGCGCAGGGTGCCGCAGAGCTGGAGCCCGTGCCCGTCCGGCAGGTAGAGGTCGAGCAGGGTCAGGTCCACGGGCCTCCCCGCGGCGCGGGCGCGCTCCAGGAAGCGCAGCGCGTCGGCGCAGCCGTGGACGGTGCCGACCGCCCGGAACCCGGGTTCGCGCCCGACGTACAGGGCGTGGGCGGCGGCGGCCACCGGATCGTCCTCGACCACCAGGACCGTGATCTCGGGCCGTCGGACGGGCCCGCCGGAGGGCCCGTTCGACGGCCTGCCCGACGACCTGTTCGACGACCCGGCCGGTGGCGTCCGCGGGGCCGGGTTCACGGCGCCACCGCCGCGCGCGGCCGGGGCGGCCCGGGCTGCCGGACCAGCGGGAGCCGGACGGTGAGCACCGCGCCCCGGTCCCGGCCGACCTCGACGGTGCCGCCGTTGCGCCGGGCGGCCTGGGCCACCAGTGCGAGGCCGAGTCCGTGCCCGCGGACGTCCTGCTTGGTGCTCCAGCCGCGCCGGAACACGTCGTCCACGGCGGCCGGGTCAATGCCGGCGCCGGTGTCGGCGACCCGGAGCAGGAGGTGGCCGTCGTCGATCCGCGCGGTCACGGTGACCTCGGGCTGGACGGGGCTCTCGGCGGCGCCGGCGATCGCCGCGTCGACGGCGTTGTCGACCAGGTTGCCGAGGACGGTGATCAGGTCGCGGGCGGACAGCCCCGGCGGCAGTACCCCGTCGTCGATCGAGCTGTCCGCGGTGAGCGTCAACTCCACGCCCCGTTCGGCGGCCTGGGCGGCCTTGCCGAGCAGCAGGGCGGCCAGCACCGGCTCGCCGACGGCGGCGACCACGCGGTCGGTGAGCCGCTGGGCGAGGGCGAGTTCGGCGGTGGCGAACTCCACCGCCTCGCGGTGGCGGCCCAGTTCGATCAGCGAGACGACGGCGTGCAACCGGTTCGCGGCCTCGTGCGCCTGCGCGCCGAGCGCCTCGGTGAACCCGCGCACCGAATCCAACTCGCCGCTCAGCGCCTGCAGTTCGGTGTGGTCCCGGAGGGTGAGGACGCGGCCGAGACCGGTACCGATGGTGGAGGTGTTGAGCACCACCACCCGCTCCGCGGTCAGGTGGACCTCGTCGCGCACCGGAACGTCCCCCAGCACCGCGGCGACGAGCGCCTCCGGCAGGCCGAGTTCCCCGATCGGCCGGCCGTCCAGGCTCCCGGTCAGGCCGAGGAGTTCGCGGGCCGCGTCGTTGCAGAGCACCACCCGGTGGCGGCGGTCGAGCAGCACGAGCCCTTCGCGCACCGCACGCAGGGTGGCCTGGTGGTACTCGTAGAGGTGGCTGAGCTCGGCCGGACCCATCCCGTGAGTATGCCGCCGCAGACGGGAGTTGGCGAGGTAGGTGCCGATCCCGCCGACCGCCAGCGCGGCCCCGGCGACCCCGACCAGGGCGAGCAGCGGGCCGCGCAGCCGGGCCGAGATGGACTGCACGGTGATGCCCGCACTCACCAGCGCGACCACCCGGCCCCGGTCGTCCAGCACCGGCGTGACCACCCGCACCGACGGGCCGAGCGTGCCGGTGTAGGTCTCGCTGCGGGTCTCCCCGGCGAGCGCCCAGTCGATGTGGCCGAGGAAGGTCCGGCCGATCTGCTCGGGGAGGGGGTGGGTCCAGCGGACGCCCGCGGTGTCCATCACGGTGACGAAGGAGACCCCGGTGTCGACGCGGACCCGCTCGGCGTACGGCTGGAGGACGGCGGTCGGATCGGGCCCGGAGACGGCGGCCAGGACGGCCGGCGAGTCGGCGACCGCACGGGCGACGGCGGTGACCTGGCGGCGGGCCGCGTCCTCGGTGCGGTCGGCGGTGAACAGGTAGGCGAGCACGGCTCCGCCGGCCACCACGGCGGCGACGATGACGACCTGGACGACGAAGAGCTGTCCGGCCAGGCTGCGCACCGGCCGGCGCGGCGAGGGGAGGGTGCGCGCGGACATGCCTGTCAGTGTGCACCACGGTCCGCGGGGGCCGGCCCGCACCCGGGCGCCGCCCCGGACCGGCGCCACGGCCCTCCCGGGCCTCCCGGCCCTCCGCCCGCAGCCCCCGGACCTCGACCGCCGCCCCGTGAACTCTATGAACGCAAACGTGACCCGCGTCACGCCCCGACCCCATAGTCGGAGCGGCCCACCACCCGGGGCCGCCAGGAGCGCAGGGCACAGCTGGGCGAAGGAGCCGCAGATGTCGATCACCGGAGCAGGGCCGCAGGCCGGGGCCGTCAGACGGAAGGACCGCACCCACGTCCTGTACCTCGCCGTGATCGTGGCGGTGGTCGCGGGTGTCGTGGTCGGACTGACCGCGCCCGGCTTCGCGGTGGAGCTGAAGCCGATCGGGACCGGCTTCGTCAACCTGATCAAGATGATGATCAGCCCGGTCATCTTCTGCACCATCGTGCTGGGCATCGGCTCGGTCACCAAGGCCGCGAAGGTCGGCAAGGTCGGCGGACTCGCGCTCGGCTACTTCCTCACCATGTCGACCGTCGCACTCGCCATCGGCCTGCTGGTGGGCAACCTCCTGGAGCCCGGCGGCGGCCTCCACCTCACCACCGCGCTCGCCAAGTCCGGCCACGCCCAGGCCGCCGCCGGGGGCGCCCAGTCCACCGCCGACTTCCTGCTCGGGATGATCCCGACCACCATGCTCTCCGCCCTGACCGAGGGCAAGGTGCTCCAGACCCTGCTGGTCGCCCTGCTGGCCGGCTTCGCGCTGCAGGCGATGGGCCCGGCCGGAGCGCCGGTGCTGCGCGGCGTCGAGCACGTGCAGCGGCTGGTCTTCCGGGTCATGTCGATGATCATGTGGGTGGCCCCGATCGGCGCCTTCGGGGCGATGACGGCGGTGGTCGGCGCGACCGGCACGGCCGCACTGAAGAGCCTCGCCGTCATCATGATCGGCTTCTACGCGACCTGCGCCCTGTTCGTGGTCGTGGTGCTCGGCACGCTGCTGCGGCTGGTCGCGGGCGTCAACATCTTCACCCTGCTGCGCTACCTCGGCCGCGAGTTCCTCCTCATCCTCTCCACCTCCTCCTCGGAGAGCGCGCTGCCCCGGTTGATCGCCAAGATGGAGCACCTGGGCGTCAGCCGTCCGGTGGTCGGCATCACCGTCCCGACCGGCTACAGCTTCAACCTGGACGGCACCGCGATCTACCTCACGATGGCGTCGATCTTCATCTCCGAGGCGCTGGACAAGCCGATGTCGGTGGGTGAGCAGCTGTCCCTGCTCGTCTTCATGGTGATCGCCAGCAAGGGCGCGGCCGGGGTCACCGGCGCCGGGCTGGCCACGCTCGCCGGCGGGCTGCAGTCGCACAAGCCGGCGCTGGTGGACGGGGTCGGGCTGATCGTCGGCATCGACCGGTTCATGTCCGAGGCCCGGGCGCTCACCAACTTCGCGGGCAACGCCGTGGCCACCGTCCTGGTCGGGCAGTGGACCGGCGAGTTCGACCGCGAGCGGGCGCGGCAGGTCCTGACCGGCGCGGTGCCGTTCGACGAGCGGACCCTGGTCGACACCCACGCGGGCCCCGCCGACGCCGCGGCCCCGGGCGCGACGGCCCCCGGCGCGGTTCCCGCTCCGGTCGGCCCGCCCGAGCCCGCCCCGACCGCCCACGGCACCCCGAGCGCGGCGGCCGTCTGACCCCCGGTCCCGCCCTCCCGACGAGACTCCCCCGGCCCGGCGCCCCGCCCAACCCCCCGGAACGGCGCCGGGCCGGGGGTCCCCCCTTGCCCGGCCCACGACCGGGCCGCGGCGCCCCCGCCGGAACCCGGACGGACCGACCACGTCGGCCGACCCGTCCACGGACGCGCTCTCAGATCTCCTCGGACCCGCTGACCGCCCAGCTCAGGCCGGTCGCCGGGTCCTCCAGCGCGAGGTGCAGGTGCCGCAGCCGGTCCGCCGGGTCGTCCCAGGTGAAGCAGCGCATCCGCGCGACCAGGGCGTTGACCTCCCCCCGGTCCGGGCGGTCCGCGCCGGTCATCGCGGTCAGCACCCGCCAGAGCGCCAGCCGCCCGTGGGCCGCACCGCGCGTCCGGTCCGCGACGCCCGCCTGGACCAGCGCCGGGCAGGCGAGCGCGAACGGCAGGTACCCGCCGGTCACCAGCCGCCCGGGCGCCAGCTGGGCGGCGGCGCACTGCGCGGTGCCCCGGACGCAGACCGCCACCGCCCAGCCCGCCAGCTCGGCCAGCGCCCGGGTGGCCGCCTGCCCGGGCAGGCGCGTCCCCGGCCCGGGGAGCTCCACCGGGCCGAGGCCCTCCCGGCTGGCGGGCAGGGTCAGCAGCGCACTGCGCGAACCGCCGCCCGGCAGGTACTCCCGGACGCGCACCCCCTCGCCCCAGCCCGCGGACTCCCAGGGCTCCAGGAGCAGCGGGACGCCCTCCAGGTCCGGTTCGGCGCCGTAGGAGAGGTCCTCGCCGAGCAGCACCCGGGTCTGCGCGACCAGCCGCCGCACCTCCGCCGGGCCGAGCAGCGGGGCCAGCCGCCGCCAGGAGTGCCGGGTCGCCAGCACCTCCCAGAGCGGCCCGGCGTCGTGGTCGTCCGCACCGGCGGCGGTTCCGGGGCCGCCGTCCGCGTCGAACAGCCGGGCGGCCACCTCGGGCGGCGCCGCGTAGGCGATCAGGTGGCCGAGGGGCGCGGTCGCGACGGCGGCCCGGGTCCGGGCGGCGCCGTCGAGCACGCGTCCGCCGCCACCGGGGGCGCCGGAGCCGCCGGGCCCGTCACAGCTCCCGCAGCTCTCGCAGCCGCCGCGGTCGTCGTAGCCGTCGTAGCCGTCATGACCGCCGTAGCCGGCACGGCCGTCGAGCGCGATGGCGGCGGACCGGGCCTGCCGGTAGGCACCCAGCAGTTCGGTCCAGCGGCCGTCGTCGGCCAGGGAACGGAGCCGGTGCTCCTCGTACGTGATCACGATTTTCAGCGTACGGGCCGATGCGCCGGACGAGCTGACTTACCGTCAGTTCGGTGCGTCGGAGCCGGCGGAGGCCGGACCGCCCGCCCCGTCCCGCGGTGCCGGCAGCCGCCCCGGGGGTGGCGCGCCCGACCCCGGACCGCTCTCCCGTTCGAGGACGGCACGGAGCCGGGCGAGAGCCCGCCGCCGGGTGACGGCCAGGGTGGAGCGGTGCACGCCGAGCAAGCGGGCGGCCTCCTCCAGGCTGTACCCGTCGAGGTCGATCAGGAGCACCGCCCGCGCCTGCTTTACCGTCAGACAGCCCAACAGCCGGACCACCTCCCAGTGCGCCTGGAGCTCCCCCACGCCACCGCCCGACGCGTCGGCCCGTCCGGCCCGGCCCGGCCCGCCGTACGCGTCCTCGGCCGCCTCCGACAGCACCGTGCGGCGACGGTCGCGGCGCCACTCGTCGCGGAGGATGTTGACCATCGTCGTGAACGCATAGGCGTACGGCTGCGGATGGCGGAGGAATCGGTCGGGGCGGCGCGCTATTCGCAGATAGGCGTCGTGGACGACATCACCCGCGCCGAACGGGTTTCCGGTCAGCTGAACGGCCGCCCGATGGAGCCTCGGCAGCAATTCCGTGAACACCCGATTGAAATCGGCCCGGTCGGCATCGGAACCGGCGTCCGGATCCGGTTCACCTCGACAGTCTGACGAGAACTCCATGCCGCTCCCCTCGGAAATCGGCACCCGAAAGACCAGGTGGCACGCACCGGCCACCCGGACTGTGACGCAGGTCACATCATAGTTCGTCACCCCACTGTGCGCAGTCATTCGTGTGCAATACGTCACCGTCCGGACGGCGCAAGGGAATTGGTTTTCCTCGCCGCCCGGCCGGGGCCACATCACATGAGCGAGGAGACAAACGCCATGACCGGTTGTATCGCCCGGAACATCGCCAGGCTCGGGATGGTGGCCGCCGCCGCCCTCGGCGTGCTCGGCACCACCACCCTCCCGGCCACCGCCGGGCCGACCGCCCACGCGCCGGCCGCCGAGCAGGCCCGCGCCGCCGACCAGACCATCACGGCCGGATCGGGCGTCGCGTCGCCCGCCGCGATCACCGCCTCCTACCACTGCGTCATCACCGCCGACTACGGCTGGCGCTGGGAGGGCAACTGCCGGATCTACTCCGGCGAGCTGCGCACCATCACGTACTGCGCCAACGGCACGTCCAGCACCGGCCTCTGGATCGGCGCCCGGACCGAGCCGTGGGCGGTCTGGGGCAACTGCCCGGGCTCCAGCTGGACCCGGATCGCGTTCCAGTCGCGCGGCTGACCTGACCGCGCCCACCACGACGGGGGTGGGGGGGCGGCGGGGGCCCGCCCCCCCCCCCCCCGCCCCCCCCCCCCCGCCCCGCCCCCCCCGCCGGGGGGGGGGGGGGCGGGGGGGCCCCCCCACCCCTCCCGCCTGCCCGCAGCCCCCGGACGGCCCCGGGCGGACCCCGGCGGACCCGGCGGACACCGGGCGGGCGAACAGCAGCCAGGCCAGTCGGCCGGCCGGCACGACCGAGACATCGAACGCCGCGCAGCCGGGGTTCTCGGAGCGGCCGGACCCGCCGCAGGTGAGGTCCGGCCGGTCGGCCGACTGTGCGCACGGCGTCCGGGCAGGAGCCGCTCCGGCCTTTCGAGCCACGCGCGCGCCAAGGGTCTTCGCTCCCTCGGCGACCGGGCTTGAGGCTTCCGACAGCGGACCCGCCACCTTCGACCGCCCTCGCCTGTGCGATGAGACAGGCGACTATCCACTCGCAATTGCGGCACTATAATCACCGAAATCGCCGCACCTGCGGTGAGGACCCCGCGCCCCTTCCGGCGCGCCCAGGAGGGGAAGCAAGGGACATGAACACCCGCAGACTCGCCGTCGCCGCCGCCGCGGCCCTCGTCCTCGGCCTCGGAGCCACCGCGTGCAGCAGCGACGCCGGCAACGGTGGTGGCGCCGGGAGCCCGGGCACCACCGGCACCGCGACCACCGCGGGCGGCGCCGGCGCCGGGGCTCCGAAGGCCACCGGCTCCGTCACCGTCTTCGCCGCCGCCTCGCTCAAGGAGAGCTTCACCGAGCTCGGCAAGAAGTTCGAGGCCGCCAACCCGGGCGCCAAGGTCACCTTCAACTTCGCCGGCAGCTCCGCCCTCGCCGCCAGCATCAACTCCGGCGCCCCGGCCGACGTCTTCGCCGCCGCCAGCCCGGCGACCATGAAGACCGTCACCGACGCGGGGGGCGCCACCGGCGCGCCGAAGACCTTCGTGAGGAACACCCTCGCCATCGCCGTCCCCAAGGGCAACCCCCGGCACGTCGCGGGCCTGGCCGACCTCACCGCCCCCGGGGTGAAGGTCGCGCTCTGCGCGAAGGAGGTGCCCTGCGGCGCCGCCGCCCTGACGGCGCTCAAGGCCGCCGGCGTCGCCCTCACCCCGGTCACCCTGGAGCAGGACGTCAAGGGCGCGCTGACCAAGGTCGAACTCGGCGAGGTCGACGCGTCGCTGGTGTACCGCACCGATGTGAAGGCCGATGCTGCGAAGATCGACGGCGTGGACTTCCCCGAGGCCGCCCAGGCCGTGAACGACTACCCGATCGCCGCCCTGGCCAAGGCCCCGAACAAGGACGGCGCCGCCGCCTTCGTCGCCTACGTCCAGTCGCCCGAGGCTCAGCAGGTGCTCACCGCGGCGGGCTTCCAGGCGCCGTGATCCGCCGTACCGCCGGCCCGTCCACCGGGGACGGCGCCCGACCGACCACCGCGGGCGCGCCGGTCCGGGGCCCCCGCACGCCCCGGACCCGCCCGTGGCGGCGGGCGCACCGCGTGCCGCTCACGCTGCTGCTCCCGGCGCTGCTCGGCCTGGCGTTCCTGGTCCTCCCGCTGGTCGGGCTGCTGGTCCGGGCGCCCTGGAGTTCGCTGTCCGACCAGCTCACCAGCCCGCAGGTGTGGGAGGCGCTGCGCCTCTCCCTGGTCTGCGCGACGGCTGCCACCGGAGTGTCGCTGGTGCTGGGGGTGCCGCTGGCCTGGCTGCTGGCCCGGACCGAACTGCCGGGCCGCCGGCTGATCCGGGCCCTGGTCACGCTGCCGCTGGTACTGCCACCGGTGGTCGGCGGCGTGGCGCTGCTCCTGGTGCTCGGGCGGCGCGGCATCGTCGGCTCGTGGCTGGACTCGGCCTTCGGCATCACCCTGCCGTTCACCACCACCGGCGTGGTGATCGCCGAGGCGTTCGTCGCGATGCCGTTCCTGGTGATCAGCGTCGAGGGCGCGCTGCGGGCCGCCGACCCGCGTTACGAGGAGGCGGCGGCCACGCTGGGCGCCTCCCGGCTGACCACCTTCCGCCGGGTGACGCTGCCGCTGATCGCGCCCGGCATCGGCGCCGGCGCGGTACTGGCCTGGGCGCGGGCGCTGGGCGAGTTCGGTGCGACGATCACCTTCGCGGGCAACTTCCCGGGCCGGACCCAGACCATGCCGCTCGCCGTCTACCTGGCGATGGAGTCCGACCCGGAGGCGGCGATCGCGTTGTCGCTGGTGCTGCTGGTGGTGTCGGTGGCCGTGCTGGCCGGTCTGCGCGAGCGCTGGATGTCCACGCCGTGAGCCCGGCCACCGCCCGGCGGCCCGCCCCGGGCCTCGCACCGGCCCCCGCCCCGGCCCCCGCCCCGGGCCTCGTCCCGCGCCTTCTGCCGCGCGTGGCCCGGCGTCCCTCGCCCCGTCCCTCCCCGGAACGCGCCCCGGGTACCGCCCCGGGCCATACCCCTGGACCGCCCCGCCGATGACACCCGCCACCGACCCCGCCGGCCCCGCCGCCCCGCCGCCCGGCCGGGACCCCGGCCCGGCTCCCGCTGCCGCCGGCCTCGACGCCCGCCTGCGGGTGGACCGCGCCTCCTTCACCCTGGACCTCGCCCTCTCCGCCGCCCCCGGCGAGGTGGTGGCCCTGCTCGGGCCGAACGGCGCGGGCAAGTCCACCGCCCTGCGCGCACTGGCCGGGCTGCTCCCGCTCACCGACGGCCGTCTGAGCCTGGACGGCCGGGTCCTGGAGGACCCGGCCCGGCGGCTGCACACCCCGGCCGAGGAGCGTCCGGTGGGCGTGGTCTTCCAGGACTACCTGCTGTTCCCGCACCTCAGCGCGCTCGACAACGTGGCCTTCGGCCCCCGCTGCCAGGGCCGCCCCAAGCGGGAGGCGCGCGCCGAGGCCGCCGGCTGGCTGGACCGGATGGGCCTGGCCGAGCACGCCGAGGCCCGCCCGGGGCGGCTCTCCGGCGGTCAGAAGCAGCGGGTCGCACTCGCCCGCGCGCTGGCCGTCCGCCCGAGGCTGCTGCTCCTGGACGAGCCGCTGGCCGCCCTGGACGCCCGCACCCGGCTCGACGTCCGGGCTCAACTGCGGCGCCATCTGGCCGAGTTCGAGGCAGTCGCGGTCCTGGTGACGCACGACCCGCTGGACGCGATGGTGCTGGCCGACCGGCTGGTGGTGATCGAGGACGGGCACGAGGTGCAGTCGGGCAGTCCCGCGGAGATCTCCAGGCGCCCGCGCACCGACTACATCGCCCGGCTGGTCGGCCTCAACCTGTACCAGGGCGCCGCCGAGGGCCGTCGCGTCACGCTGGCGAACGGCACGGCGCTGGCCACCACCGAGGAGCTGTCCGGACCGGCCTTCGTGGCGTTCCCGCCGTCCGCCGTCACGCTGCACCGCGAACGGCCGACGGGCAGTGCGCGCAACGTCTGGGAACTGACGGTCACCGGGCTGGACCTGCACGGCGACCAGGTCCGGGCCGATCTGGCCGGCCCCGTCCCGATGGCCGCCGACCTGACCCCGGCCGCGGCGGCGGAGCTCGACCTCGCTCCCGGGGCGACGGTGTGGGCGGCGGTCAAGGCCGCCCAGACGCACGCGTACCCGGCCTGACGCCCCGCCTCCTCCCGCCCGCCCGTCCGCCCGTCCCCCGGGTGGTGCCCGCCCGGCGGCGGCCATCGGCATCCACGCCGGACCCGCGCCGGACCCGGAAGCACCTGCGGGCGGCTGCCGGGGACTGCCGGGCGGCTACTCGGCGGGCACCACGAAGCCCGCCTCGTACGCGGCGATCACCGCCTGGGTGCGGTCGCGGGCGCCGAGCTTCGCCAGCACGCTGCTGACGTGCGTCTTCACCGTCTGCACCCCGAGGACCAGGTGCGCGGCGATCTCCCCGTTGGTCAGGCCGCGGGCCACCAGACGCAGCACCTCGGCCTCACGGTCGGTCAGGGCGGCGCGGGCCAACGTCTCGCGCGCCTCCCGGTTGCCCTGTCCGGCGGCGAGGCGGCGGATCTGGGCGGGGAAGAGCAGTGACTCCCCGGCCGCGACCAGCCGGACCGCCCGGGCGATCTCGGCCGGCCGGGTGCGCTTCAGCAGGAAGCCGTCCGCCCCGGCGCGCAGGGCCTGGTAGACGTAGTCGTCGATCTCGAACGTGGTGACGACCAGGATCTTCGGCGCGTACCCCCCGGGGGCGGCCGCGTCGCGGACCAGCTCACGGGTGGCGGTGAGTCCGTCGACCCCGGGCATCCGGACGTCCATCAGCACCACGTGCGGACGCAGCCGGCGGGCCAGGGCGAGCGCCTCGGCGCCGTCGGCCGCCTCGCCGACGACCCGCAGGTCGCCCTGCGCCTCCAGGACGGCGCGCAGTCCGGCGCGGACCAGTTCCTCGTCGTCGGCCAGCAGAATGTCGATCATCACGCGCCCAAGCGTAGGGGCACGCGAACGGCCAGCACCCACTCGCCGGACTCCACCCCGGCCGAGGCCTCCCCGCCGAGCAGCACGGCCCGTTCCCGGATGCCGCGAAGTCCCTTGCCGCCCCGTCGCGGTGACGGCCGGACCGCCGTCCCGCCGCCCGCCCGGGAGGCGTTGACGCAGCGCAGCTCCAACCGGCCGTCCCGGACGGCGATCCGGACGGTGATCGGTTCGCCGGGCGCGTACTTGAGGGCGTTGGTGACGCCCTCCTGGACGATCCGGTAGCCCTCACGGGAGAGCACGCCGGGGAGCTTCGCCGGCGCCACGTCGATCCACGCCTCCACCGGGCTGCCCGCCGCCCGCGCGGTGTCGAACAGCGTGGGCAACTGCTCGATCCCGGGCCGTTCGCGCGCGTCACCCGTGCTCCCGGCCTCGCCGGACCCGAGGGACCCGAGGGACCCGAGGGCATCACCTCCCGCCGCGGCCGTCTCCCCTGCCGTGCCCGGTCCGTCCTCCCGCGTGTCACGGAGCAGCGCGAGCGTCCGCTCCAGGTCGTCCATCGCCTGCCGCCCGGTCTCCTCGATGACTTCGAGCGCCTTGGCGACGAACGCCGGATCGCCGACCTCGCGAGCCGCCCCGGCCTGAAGGACCGTCACCGTCAGGGCGTGGCCGATGGAGTCGTGCAGCTCGCGGGCCAACAGGTTGCGGTCCAGGAGGCGTTCGGCGCGCAGCTCCGCGGCGGCCAGCCGCTCGGCCGGTGAAGGCCCCAGCAGCCGCTCCGCCATGGCGAGTTGGAGCCGACCCGCCCAGACGATCAGCCATCCGAGCCCGAACAGCAGCACCGGCGCCAGCAGCGGGTACCAGGACGGCCCCTCCAGCGCGGGGAGCCGGACGCCCTGCAGATCCGGCGTCCTGGTGGTCAGCAGGTCGACGGCGGCGATCGGCACCAGCACCGACAGGGTACCGACGGCCGTCCCGAGCGCGACCCGGCCGACCAGCCAGGCCGCCGTCCGTCGACGGTCGGCCCAGGTGCGGGCGGGCTCGGCGGCGATGTCCCGCTCCCGGTCGGGGACGAGCAGCAGCCTCGCCTGCACCCCTTCCGCCCGGCGCATCGCGGGCACCAGCGCGGCCGCCACGAGCAGTGCCGCGTCCACCGGCACGGCCCGGAGCAGGAGTTCGGCCAGGCTCGGTCCGGAGACGCCCGGATAGACCATCAGGACGACGCCGGAGAACACGCACCCGATCACCAGATGCAGCCAGCGCGCGTACGTCACGGCGCTCAGCAGGGGCGCGAGTATCCGGGGCATGGCGCCATCCTGCCAGGTCAGCGCCGCGGGTGGCCTCCCTCTCGGGAGGGAGAAGCATCCCCTCCCGGGCGGGATCCGCCACCCGGGTCCGCCGCGGTCCCATGGAGACGTCGGAGCGGCGGCCCGTCGGAAGCGGAGCCGCCGACGGTCCGCGACGAGCGGTGGAGAGGGGAAGGGCAGACGTGATCAAGGTTGAGGGCCTCACCAAGGAGTACGCCGGGGCACGCGTGGTGGACGACCTCGACTTCGAGGTCCGGCCCGGGGTGGTGACCGGGTTCCTCGGGCCCAACGGAGCGGGCAAGAGCACCACCATGCGGCTGGTTCTCGGTCTGGCCCGGCCGACCGCCGGCCGGGCCCTGGTGAACGGCCGCCCGTACGCCGAACTGGACGCTCCGCTGCGGCAGGTCGGCGCGCTGCTCGACGCCCACGCCCTGCACGGTGGCCGCACGGCGCGCGGCCACCTGCGCTGGCTGGCCGCCGGCAACGCCCTGCCGGACCGCCGGGTCGACGAGGTGCTCGCCCAGGTCGGCCTCGCCGACGCGGCCGGCCGGCGGATCCGGGGCTTCTCGCTCGGCATGCGCCAGCGCCTCGGCGTGGCCGCCGCCCTGCTCGGCGACCCGCCGGTGCTGATGCTCGACGAGCCGGTGAACGGCCTCGACCCGGAGGGCATCCGGTGGATCCGCACCCTGCTGCGGGGCCTGGCCGCCGAGGGCCGCGCGGTGCTGGTCTCCTCGCACCTGATGACCGAGATGGCGCTGACCGCCGACCACCTGGTGGTGGTCGGCCGGGGCAGGCTGCTGGCGGACTCCGCGACCTCGGAGTTCATCGACCGCCACGGCCGCACCCGGATCCGGGTGCGCGCGGTCGACCCGGCGAAGCTGGACGCCCTGCTGGGCGGCTCCGGCCTCGGCGCCCGTCTCGCCGGCGCCACCGCCGAACCGGCGGACGGCGGCGCCTGGGAGGTCAGGGGCGCGGCGCCCGAGCAGATCGCCGCCTTCGCCGCCGCCGCCGGCGTGGTGCTGTACGAGATCGCGGTTCAACAGGATTCCCTGGAGGAGGCCTTCATGCGCATGACCGCCGACAGCGTCGAGTACCGGGCGGTGGCGGCATGAGCGCCCTCGCCACCCCCACCGCGCCGCCGACCACCGCGCCGCCGACTGCCACGCCGCCGACTGCCACGCTCCGAGCCGCGCTCCGCGGCGAGTGGATCAAGCTCACCACCCTGCGCCCGCTCTGGATCACCCCGCTCGTCGCCGTCGCACTCACCGTCGGCCTCGGCGCCGCCGTCGCCGCGACGCTCGGCGAGAAGGACGCCGGCCTCGCCGACGACCCCGGGGTGGGCATCCACTACGGCCTCAACTTCGGTCAGGCCGCCCTGGTCTGCTTCGGGGTGCTGCTGGTCGGGCAGGAGTTCCACACCCGCATGATCGGCGTCTCGCTCACCGCCGTCCCGCGCCGAGGCCGCCTCTACGCCGCCAAACTCGCCCTCGGCGCGGCCGTCGGCCTCGGCGCCGGACTGCTCGGGAGCGCCGGCTCCCTCGCCGGCTACGCCGCCTTCGTGCCCGCCGGCTGGGACGGCCCCGGACTGGTCCGCAGCGCCACCGCCGGGGTGCTCTATCCGGCGCTGCTGGTCGTGTTCTGCCTCGGCCTGACCACCGTGCTGCGCAACCTCACCGCGGCGATGGGCCTGCTGGTGCCGACGGTCTTCCTGCTCAGCCCGCTGCTGTCCGGCGTGCCGGTCGTCCGTCACGCCGTGCAGTTCCTCCCGGACCGCGCGGGCCAGTACGCGCTGCTCTACGTCGACGACCCGCAGGTCGCGTACGGGCACTGGACCGGCCTGCTGATCATGGCCGGCTGGGCCGCCGCCGCCGCGTACGGCGGCCTGCGGACCCTCCGCCGGTACGAGGTCTGACCCGGGCCCGCCCCACCCTCCGCCGCCACGTGCAACCCTGGAGTTGCACGTAGCGGCGGGGGCGTGCGATCCTCGGGCAACGGATCGGGGAGGTTCACGGCATGGTCACCGGCAGCATCGAACGCGAGATCGTCATCGCCGCACCGCGCGAACGGGTCTGGGAAGTGCTCACCCAGGCGGAGTTCCTGGGCGCCTGGTTCGGCGCCGACGCACCCGCCGAGATCGACCTCAGGCCCGGCGGGCGGATGGTCCTCGACCACGGGCCGCGCGGCAGGCTGCCGGCCAGGATCGAACGGGTGGAGGGACCGGGCCGCTTCTCCTTCCGCTGGTCGCCGGGCACGGCCGGAACGGGGGCGGCTGTGGCCGCGTCCGCGGCCGGCGAGGAGGCCGGAACGGGGGCGGCGGCAGGCGGATCGACCCTGGTCGAGTTCACCCTGACCCGGGAACCGGGCAACCACACCCGGCTGCGCATGGTGGAGAGCGGGTTCACCGCGCTCGCCCCGCTCACCGCCGACACCCGGACCCGGTGCGAGCAGGACGGGACGGACTGGACGTGGAAACTGACCGAGCTGGCCTGCCACACGGAGCGGATCACCGCCCGGCGACCTCGAATGACGGAAAACAGCTGACGGACGACAGGATGTGGCACCTGTCGTCCGTCAGCTGCCGCAATTCGGCCGGTCGTCGTCTCAGGCCGACCCGCACCGCACGAGCCCGCACCGCACGGGCCGGCTCCGGTCGAGGCGGAACCGGCCGCAAGCTCAGCCCCGCAGTGCCGGGTGGTCCGCGACGACGGTGCTGCTCCCCGGAGCGATCTCCGTGAAGCCCGCGTCCTGCACCAGCGGCAGACCGCTCGCCACCAGCTCCGCCCAGGCCTCGGGCCCGGCCGTCCGGACGGCGAGCGCGAAGCCGGAC
Organism: Kitasatospora sp. NPDC002965; assembly: GCF_040611255.1. NCBI lineage: Bacteria > Bacillati > Actinomycetota > Actinomycetes > Kitasatosporales > Streptomycetaceae > Kitasatospora > Kitasatospora sp. NPDC002965. Next base: position 57,427 of record NZ_JBEXNT010000006.1, read on the forward strand.
TCGGCCCACTCCTTGCGCTGCGCGTCGTCCAACCGCCACCAGGCGAGCTGGGCGGCGTGTCCGGTCTGGGCCATCGTCTTGCCGGCGCTCATCTCCACCTCAGGATTCAGCCAGAGCACCGGCACCCCGGGCGCCGGGGCGTCGACCGGGCCGCTCTCCTCCAGTTCGGTGCCGGACACCTGGAGCTTGGCGAGCTCCTTGGGCCAGCCGTCGAGCGGAACCGGCGGGAACACCCGCACCTCCGCCTCCCGCCCGGCCACCGTGATCCCCGGCAGCTCGCCCGCCCGGTTCCACTCGCCGCCCCGCGCCCGCCGGACCACCTTGCGGATCCGCGCGTCCTCCCACGCCTCGACCAGCTCCGTCCACTCGCCGTCCGGCTCGGTCACCCGGCGGTCGGTCAGCAGCGTCAGCACGGCCCGCGCCGAGGTCTCCAGGGCATCGGTCCGGCCGGGCGGCGCGGTCCGCTCCAGCCGGACGACCAGCGGCAGCACGTACTGCGGCCGGGCATCGCGGTCCTCGGGCGTCGGGTCGGGGACGGGGGCGTCGAACGGAGAAGTCACCGGTCCAGCATGCCAGCCCCCGCGGCCCCGAGATCACCGCGGTGCCCGCCGCGGCACACCGGTCGGCACCGCTCGGGGCCGGTCGCCGCGGCTCGGGGCCGCCGGAGCCGGAAGCCCGACCGGCGCCTGTCGGCGCCGTGCCGCCGCCCGTCAGCGCCGGAAGCCGCGCTGCGGGTCGCGCTCCTCCGCGTCCTCGTACGTCAGGAACCAGCCCTCGGGGTGGGTGGCCGCGAGCAGCAGCTCGGCCCGCTGCTCCGCGTTCAGCTCCGCGTCGCCGTCGTCCGGCCCGTAGACCCCGAACAGCTCGTCGTGGCAGCCGTCCCAGTCGTAGTCGTACAGGTCGGCCGGGAGGTCGCCCATCATGTCGGCGACCGACTCGGGCTGCGCACCGAGCAGGGTCCGGGCGTCGACCAGGGCCAGCCGCAGCGCGATCTCCTCGGCCAGGCACCGCGGCAGCGGCCACTCGCCGAGCGCGAGATCGTCGGCGAGGTCGTCGAAGGCCCGGGCCATCGTGCGGCGCCAGGCCCGGTGCAACCGCCAGGTGCGCTGCGGCAGCCGGCTGAAGACCGTCCAGTCCGTCTCCTCGCCGTCGACGACCGGCTCGTCCTCGTGCTCGTCGAAGTCGTCGTACGCGGCGTCGGCCAGGCCGATCAGCTGGGCGTGCAGCAGGCAGGCCGTACGCGGCGTCAGCGTCCAGTCGCCGGACGAGCCGCCGTCCTCCTCGTCGCCGTCCAGCGGGAACAGCTCGGCGAAGTCCGGTGCGAAGTCCTCGGTGACGCTGATCTCCAGCGTCCCCCCGAGTGCCTCGACGCCCGGGATCGCCGCCACCAGCCGGTCCGGGTGCAACAGCGCGCCGAGCGCCGCGTTGGCGTCCTCGGCCACCTCGCGCAGCAGCTCACGGCGCTGCCCGGCCGGATCGATGCCCTCGAAGTCCAGTTCCTCCACGGCCGCGATCGCCGCAGCCCGCAGCGCGGGCCAGTCGCTGATCCGCAGACCCAGCACCACCGTCGCCTCGATCTCCTGCGCGCCGGAGTCCTCCGCCGCGCCCGGCCCCTGTGGATGATCGCTTCGCTCGCCCATGGGGCTACGGTACGGCCTTTCGGGCCTCCGATCACCGGTCTGTTCCGGCTACCCTACGCGTTCTCGCCGTCACCGGGCCGCCCCGCGGCGAGTCCGGGCCGCGCGCCTCTGTGCCGGGAGGGCCGCCCGCCCACAGGATGAGCCCATGGCAAACATCGACGAGTACGGCGGCGGGCAGCACCCGGACGCCCAGGTCCTGGTAGTGACCACCAACGACATCCCCGGCTTCCGGGTCGACCACGTGATCGGCGAGGTCTTCGGCCTGACCGTGCGCAGCCGGCACATCGGCAGCCAGATCGGCGCCTCGCTGAAGTCGCTGGTCGGCGGCGAGCTGCGGGGTCTGACGAAGACCCTGGTGGAGAGCCGCAACGAGGCGATGGCGCGGCTGGTCGAGCAGACCAAGGCACGGGGCGGGAACGCGGTGCTGATGTTCCGCTTCGACGTCACCGAGGCCGCGGACGTGGGCACCGAGGTCTGCGCCTACGGCACGGCGGTGGTGATCTCCCCCGCCGTGCCGTAGGCGGCGGACGGTTCCTGCGCCGGGACGCCGGCCCGGTGGCGGCCCTCGGGGCCGAGGCCCGCCACCAGGGCGGGCAGGCGGCGGGCGGGCAGGCGGCGGGCCTCGGGCGACAGGCCGCGGGCGGCGGGAACACGAGCCGCCCCACCGATGTTTCACCGGCGTGACTGTTTACGGTGCAACCAACCCGGGCGAGGTACGACACGTCGACGTCCTGGTGGTGGGCGCGGGCCAGGCCGGTCTGTCAGCCGCCTACCACCTGCGCCGCCGCGGCTTCGCCCCCTCCCCGACCGGCACCGGTCAGGAGGGCGGGTTCGTCGTCCTCGACGCCGACGCGGCCCCCGGCGGGGCCTGGGCCCACCGCTCCCCGTCGCTGCGGATGGCCACCGTGCACGGCTTCCACGACCTGCCCGACTTCGAGCTCCCCGAGCCGGACCCGGAGGCGCCCGCCCGCGAGGTCGTACCGGGGTACTTCGCGGCGTACGAGGCGAAGCACGCGCTCCCGGTGGTGCGCCCGGTGACCGTTCGGGCCGTGCGGGCGGAGTCCCCGAGCCCGCACGCCCGGCTGCTCGTCGAGACCGACACCGGCACCTGGTCGACGCGGGCCCTCATCAACGCCACCGGGACGTGGACCCGCCCGTTCCTCCCGCACTACCCGGGGCACTTCGCCGGACGCCGGCTCCACTACGCCGACTACCGGGGGCCGGAGGAGTTCGCCGGCCGACGGGTGCTGGTGGTCGGCGGCGGGGCGTCGGCGATCCAGGTGCTCTCGGAGGTGGCGGCCGTCGGCGAGACGGTCTGGGTCACCCGGACCCCGCCCGTCTACCACGAGGGACCGTTCACCTCCGAGTACGGCCGCGAGGTGGTGGCCAAGGTCGAGGAACGGGTCCGCCGGGGTCTGCCGGTGCGCAGCGTGGTGAGCGTGACCGGGCTCGGCCCGTCGGTCGCCTACCGCCGTGCCGAGGAGCTGGGCGCGCTGCACCGCCGCCCGATGTTCGACCGCCTCACCGAGCGCGGGGTGGCCTGGGGCGACGAGGAACTCGCCGTCGACGCGATCGTGTGGGCGACCGGCTTCCGGCCCGAGGTCGGCCACCTCGCCGGCCTGGGCCTGCGCTCCCCCGGGGGCGGCATCGCCCTCACCGGCACCCGCGCCACCGCCGACCCGCGGGTCCACCTGGTCGGCTACGGCCCGTCCGCCAGCACGATCGGCGCCAACCGGGCCGGCCGGGCGGCGGTCAACGAGATCGTCACGCTGCTCGGCGACCCGGCCGGGGCCGATGCCGCGGTCGTCGGCTGAGCGGCCGCCCGGCCGTGAGCCCGCCCCGCCGGCCGGGTTCCTCGCAGCGCACCGGGCCGAGCTGCTCAGCGGTCGAGCCGCTCAGCGGTCGTAGTCGACCGTCACCCGGTCGGTGACCGGTCGGGCCTGGCAAGTGAGGACGTAGCCGGCCGCCAGTTCCTTCTCCTCCAGGGCGAAGTTGCGCCGCATCTTCACCTCGCCCTCGGTGACCAGGGCGCGGCAGGTGCCGCAGACCCCGCCCTTGCAGGCGAACGGCAGGTCCGGGCGGGAGCGCTGCGCACCGTCCAGGATCGACCGGTCGCGCGGCAGGGCGAGCGTGCTGCCGCGCCCGTCGAGGACGACGGTGACCTCGCTGCGTTCCCCTTCGTCCGGGCCCGGGCCGTCCTGCACGCGCTCGGCGATCGGCTCGTCCTCGGCGTGGAAGAGCTCCTGGTGCACCCGCGCGGCCGGCACGCCCAGCCCGGCCAGCAGTTCCTTCGCCCCCGCGACCATCCCGAACGGCCCGCAGAGCCACCAGTGGCCGACGGCCTCCACGTCGACCAGCGCCTTGAGCAGGGCCCCGACCCGTTCGGGGTCGAGCCGGCCGCTGAGCAGTTCGGCGTCCCGGGTCTCCCGGGAGAGCACGTGCACCAGCTGGAGCCGGCCGAGGTAGCGGTCCTTCAGGTCGGCCAGCTCGTCGGAGAACATCACGGTGTCGCTGCGCCGGTTGCCGTAGAGGAGGGTGACGGTCGAGGTGCGGTCGGCGGCCAGGACGGAGGCGGCGATGGAGAGCATCGGCGTGATGCCGGAGCCGGCCGCCAGCAGCACGTGCTCGGCGGGTTCGGCGAGGTCGGGGCTGAAGAGACCGGACGGCGTCAGCACCTCGACCTCCTCCCCCGGGCCCGCGTCGCGCACCAGCCAGCGGGAGAACAGCCCGCCGGGCACCTCCCGGACGGCGATCCGCAGCGGACCGCCGGCGGGGGCGCAGATCGAGTACGAGCGGCGCTCGTCGACACCGTCCACCACCCGGCGCAGCGTCAGCGTCTGCCCCGGCCGGAACGCGAACGCGTCCGCGAGCCCGTCCGGCACCGCGAAGGTCACCGCGACGGCGTCCTCGCAGAGCCGCTCCACCGCTGCGACCCGCAGCAGGTGGAAGGTGGGGCGGCGGGCGGGCAGGACGGCGGCCATTCAGATCTCCTTGACACGTTCGAAGGGCTCACGGCAGTTGCGGCAGCGCCACAGCGCCTTGCAGGCGGTGGAGCCGAACCGGGACAGCTCCTCGGTGTCGGCGCAGCCGCAGAGCGGGCAGACGACGGGGGCCGCGGGGGCGACGTGCCCGCGCACGGCAGCGGGCCGCGCGCCGGCGCCCGTCCCCGTGTCCGGCGCGTCCGACCGGTCCGCGCGCCGGGTCGGACCGAGGCTCAGCAGACCCGGCCCCGGGCCGCCGCCGGAGGCCGCGGCGCCCGCACGGGGCGGGGCGATACCCGCCTCGACGAGCTTGCGGCGCCCCTCGGCGGTGATCAGGTCGGTCGACCAGGGCGGGTCGAGCCGCAGCCGGACCCGGACGTCCGCGTACCCGGCCGCGCGCAGCCGCCGGTCCACGTCCGCGGCCATCTCGGCGACGGCGGGGCAGCCCGAGTACGTCGGGGTGAGCCACGCCGTCACGGCGCCGCCCTCCACTTCGACCTCGGACAGCACGCCCAGGTCGGCGAGGGTCAGCATGGGCAGCTCCGGATCGGGCACCCCCGACGCGACCTCCCACGCCCTGCCTCGGGCGACCGTTCCGGCCGCGGTCACCACGTCGCCCCCGGGTGTGCCCGGGCCAGCACCTGGAGCTCGGCCAGCAGCAGGCCCAGCGCCTCGGTGTGCACCCCGTCCCGGCCGGCCCGGCCGCCGACCGCCGCCAGCCCGGGGACGTCCGGCACGGCCAGCCCGGCCTCCGCGAGCACGCCCGCCAGCGAGGCCAGCACCGGCTCGCGCAGCGTCGCCGGGTCCGTACCGACCCGCAGCTCGACCGGATGCGCCGTGAACAGTTCCTCCAGCAGCGGCCAGACCGCGTCCACCCCGGCCTGCATCCGCCCGGCCGAGTACGGCGTCCCGTCGCCGAGCCGCAGCGTCCAGGCCGTCGCGTACTCGCGGTGGTAGGCGAGCTCCTTCACGCCCCGCGCGGCGACCGCCGCCAGCACCGGGTCCGCGTGCCCGGCCAGCGCCTCGTACAGCGCGCCGCGCGCCGTGGAGAAGAGCAGCAGCCGGGCGATCGAGAACGCGAAGTCCCCGTTCGGCGCCTCGACCAGGCGGACGTTGCGGAAGTCGCGCTCCTCCCGCCAGTACGCCAGGTCGTCCTCGGTGCGCCCGGACCCGTCGGCCTGCCCGGCCCGGGTGAGCAGCTGGCGGGCCTGGCCGAGGAGGTCGAGGCCGAGGTTGGCGAGCGCGACCTCCTCCTCCAGCTCCGGGGCCCGGGTGCACCACTCGATCAGCCGTTGGGAGAGGACGAGCGCGTCGTCGCCGAGCATCAGGCAGTAGGCGGCCAGGTCGGTGCCGTCCAGCCCGGGCGGCACGGTGGTGTCCACCCCGAGCAGCGGGTCGGCGAAGCCCGTCCCGTACGCCCAGCGGCCCTCGCCCTCGGGCTCGGGGGACGCCTCGGCGAGGCTCAGGTACACGTGGTCGTCGGTCATGGTTCGGCTGCTCCCGGTCAGATGTGCGGGACATCCTCGGGGATGTCGTAGAAGGTCGGGTGGCGGTAGACCTTGTCGCCGCTGGGCTCGAAGAAGGGGTCGCGCTCGTCCGGGGTGGAGGCGGTGATCGCGTCGGAGCGGACCACCCAGAGACTGACGCCTTCGTTGCGGCGCGTGTAGAGGTCACGGGCCGCGAGCAGGGCCATCCGGTCGTCGGCGGCGTGCAGCGAGCCGACGTGGACGTGGTTCAGGCCGCGCCGGGGGCGGACGAACACCTCGTAGAGCGGCCAGCCGGCCTTGGACTCGGTCACTTCCCGTTCTCCTCTTCCGCTTGCTGCGACTCCGCAGGCCGCTCCGCCTGCTGCGGCTCCGCCGGGTGGCGGGCCTCCGCGCGACGCTTCGCCGCGTAGGCGACGGCCGCCTCGCGGACCCACGCGCCGTCCTCGTGGGCGGCCCGGCGGCGCTCCGTCCGCTGGGCGTTGCACGGGCCCTGGCCGTGGATGACCCGGGTCAGCTCGGACCAGTCCGGCTCGCCGAAGTCCCAGCTGCCGCGGTCCTCGTTCCAGCTCAGGCGGGAGTCGGGCAGGGTGACCCCGAGGTGCTCGGCCTGCGGGACGGTCATGTCGACGAAGCGCTGCCGCAGCTCGTCGTTGGTGTGCCGCTTGATCCGCCAGGCCATCGAACGGGCGGTGTTCGGCGAGTCGGCGTCCGACGGGCCGAACATCATCAGCGACGGCCACCACCAGCGGTCGACCGCGTCCTGGACCATCCGGCGCTGCGCCTCGGTGCCGCGCATCAGCGTCATGAGCAGTTCGTAGCCCTGACGCTGGTGGAACGACTCCTCCTTGCAGATCCGGACCATCGCGCGGGCGTACGGGCCGTAGCTGCAACGGCAGAGCGGGACCTGGTTGCAGATCGCGGCGCCGTCGACCAGCCAGCCGATCACCCCGACGTCGGCGAAGGTCAGGGTCGGGTAGTTGAAGATCGACGAGTACTTCTGGCGGCCGGAGATCAGCTTCTCGGTCAGCTCGGCGCGGTCCACCCCGAGCGTCTCGGCGGCGGCGTAGAGGTAGAGGCCGTGACCGGCCTCGTCCTGGGCCTTGGCGAGCAGGATCGCCTTGCGGCGCAGGGACGGCGCCCGGGTGAGCCAGTTGCCCTCGGGCTGCATGCCGATGATCTCGGAGTGCGCGTGCTGCGCGATCTGGCGGATCAGGGTGGCCCGGTAGGCGTCGGGCATCCAGTCCCGGGGCTCGATCCGCTGCTCGGCCGCGATGACCGCTTCGAACAGCTCCTCCGGCGTCTGCCGCTCCGGGCCGGGCCCGCCGGTTCCGTGGGCCCGGCCCGCCGCGTCCGCCGGGCTCGTGCCGTGCGACTGCCGGGCGTGCTCGGGGACCGGCTCGGCCACCTCTGCTGTCACCGCGGTCCCCTCTCTCCTGTCCGTGTACCGCTGCCCCGGTGCGTCGACGACCTGCCTCGACCACCGACCGAGCAACCGACTGACCGTTCGGTCGGTACCATTGTGCGCGGTGAGACGGCAGCATGACAAGGGACATCGACGGCACGGCACGGCGGAAGCGGAAACGGGCCGTCACGGCAGGTGACGGCCGGCGGGCGCTCCGGGCGGCCGGCGACCGGCGACCGGCGACCGGCGGATCCTGGAATCCGCCGACCGCCGACCTCGGCCACCGGCCCTCGGCCCTCTACCGGCTGCTGTCAGCTCGGCCGTCACCCCCCGCGGTACGGCCGTCGCCGCACCGCGGGGGGTGACGCTCAGCCCTCCGAGCGGTCGCGCAGGCGCGGCAGCGGCACGGCGAGGAGCGCCGCCAGCAACGCGATCCGCGGCGCCAGCTGGTCGATCCGGATGTGCTCGTGCCGCGCGTGGGCTCCTCCGCCGACCGCGCCGAACCCGTCCAGCGTCGGCAGCCCTCGGGAGCCCGGCAGGTTGGTGTCACCCGCCCCGCCCGCCGGACCGCCGTCCAACTGCTGGCCGAGCACCGCCGCGAGCGAACGGACGTGACGCAGCAGCGGATTGCCGGACCGTTCCGGCCACGCGGGACGGCTGGACAGCACCTCCGTCCGCACCTTCGCCCCGGCCCGGAGTGCGGTCAGCCGGGCGAGACCGTCCAGCGTGCCGCGCTGTGCCTCGGTGGTGGAGAACCGCAGGCCGAGCTCGGCCTCGGCCCGGCCGGCCACCACATTGGCACGACTGCCGCCGCTGATCCGGCCCGCGTTGAGCTCCGTGCCGGGCTGGTTGACGAGGCCCCGTACCGCGACCAGCTGGTCGACCAGTTCGTCCACCGCCGAGACGCCCTCGGCGGCGTCGTTCCCGGCATGCGCCTCGCGCCCGGTGACGGTGAGCCGCACCCGGGTCGAGCCGCGGCGGGCGGTCTTGAGCCGACCGTCCGGGTGCGGCGGTTCGAGACCCAGCACGGCGGCCGCGCCGCGCAGTTGACGTTCGACGACGCGGCGGCCGTCCGGACTGCCGACCTCCTCGTCGGAGACGACGACCAGGCGGACGGTGCGGTGCGGCTGCTGGCCGAGGTCGGCGAGCAGCGCGAACGCGCCCTCCAGGGCGGCGAGTCCGCCCTTCATGTCGACCACGCCCGGCCCGCTGAGGACACCGTCCTGCTCGGTGACCGGCCAGTCGGCGAGGGTGCCGACGGGCCAGACGGTGTCGTGGTGTCCGACGACCAGGAGGTGCGGCAGCGCCTCGTCCCGCCCCTCCCACTGGAACACCAGGTGATCGCCTGCCGGGCCGGGTTCGCGCCGGAAGGTCGCACCGGTGGCCCGGAAGCCCGCGGCCAACTCCTCGGCGAGGGCGTCGAGTCGGGGCGCGTCGCCGCTGGGGGACTCGATCCGTGCGAGGTCGGCGCAGCGGCGGCGGACGGCGCCGGCCAGCGTCCGGGCCCGGGTGGTGAGGGCCTGGGGCAGACCGGGAAGCGCGGCGGTGGGACCGGTCTGGCCCTCGCCTTCGGGAACGGCCGGAGTGTGGGGGGCCGCTGCGGGGGGTGGTGCGGCGGCGGGTGCGGGGGTGGCCGGAGCGAGGGCGGTTCGGGCGTTGACGGCGGTACCGGGCCCGGTCACGCCGGGTGCGGCGGCGGTCCTGGTCGGCTCGGCCGTGGTGACGGCTGTGTCGACGACCGTGTCGGTGGAGGTGGCGGCAACGGTCGTGGCGGCTACGGCCGCACCGGTCGTGGCGGTTTCACCGACCGGGCCGGTCGGGCCGGTCGTACTGGTCTTGCCGGCCTTGCCGGTCGTACTGATCTTGTCGGTCGGATCGGTCGCGCCGGTCGGGTCGGCGGTGACCGTGGTGGCGGTCGGTGCGGCGGACGGCCGGACGGCTTGAGGACTCAACGCTCGCCTCCCCGGCCGCCGCCGGTATACAGCGGCCGGTCCGGACGGCCCGGCCGGCCGGGCTGCCCGGCCCCGACCTGACCGGCGGAACCGGCAGGACCGGTGGGAACGGCGGCCCGTCGGAACGGTCCGTCCGGTCCAAGTGCGCTGGAACGGCTGGGCGGCATGCTTGGCATTTCGTCCTCCTCGCTCGATCCGGCGGCCCCGGTCGTCCCGGGGCCCCCGGTGGACATCGGCATCGACCACGGCGGGCGCAGACACCTGCACCACCACAGAGAAGCCGAGATGTGAGCCTAGAAGAACCGTTCGGTTTCCTGCGAGGTGGCCCTGCTCCCAGAGTGCCGGGACGGGGCCCCACCCCGAACGTCCGACCGCGGAACGACAGTCGGCGCACGGCGTGCGGGCCTGACTCGACGCACGGACGCGGTCGCCGGATCGCGCCCACCTCCACCATGGACCCGACGCCGGGGTTCGGCAGCGCAAGACGCCAAGGCTCGTCTTTTCCAGGCCAGATGGGTGACACCGACTCGGCCGACAGTACTGGCCGACGGTGGTCGGGAACGCCCGGTACGAACGGATCAGGACGGAACGAACCAGGGTGAACCGTGCCGAATCCCCCGGAGCGGAACCGGTCGGCCGGTCGGCCGGTCGGCCGGTCGGGGACCGAACGAACCGGGCGGGGGATCAGGACGGAGGCGGGAGGGTCGCCCCGCCCACCGACCGGCCCGGGCACCCTCGGCCTCGATTCCATGACGGTGGATCAGCTCCGGGCCGGCCCCCGCTTCCGCACAGGCCCCCAACACCGCCCGTTCGTGTGCCACCCCGCCCATGTGCCGACGGAGCTGTCGGCGGAGCGTCCCGACGGAAGGCGCCGGTGCGGCGCCGAGCAGGGCGGCGACATCCGCTCGATGATGGATCGAGCCGCCGATTGACAAATAACAGATGACAGATTTTGAATTCTGTCACCACTCGTGCCACAGTCGAACCGGGCCACCCTCCCTTCGGCCCGCCCCCTCCCCCACCCCGCCAGGAGTTGCGCATGTCCGCCACCGCCCACCCGATCCCCCGCCGCACGCTCGGCGCCACCGGACCCACCACCTCCGCCCTCGGCCTCGGCTGCATGGGCATGTCCGACCTCTACGGCCCGGCCGACGAGGCCGAGAGCATCGCCACCATCCACGCCGCGCTCGACGCCGGCATCACCCTGCTCGACACCGGCGACTTCTACGGCATGGGCCACAACGAACTGCTGATCCACGAGGCGCTGCGCGGCCGTGACCGCGAGGAGGTCCGGATCAGCGTGAAGTTCGGCGCCCAGCGCGGCCCGGACGGCCAGTGGCTCGGCTACGACGCCCGCCCCGCCGCCACCAAGACCGCCCTCGCCTACACCCTGCGCCGCCTGCGCACCGACCACATCGACGTCTACCGCCCGGCCCGGCTCGACCCGGCCGTGCCGGTCGAGGAGACCGTCGGCGCGATCGCCGACCTGGTCAAGGCCGGCTACGTCCGCCACATCGGCCTGTCCGAGGTCGGCGCCGACACCCTGCGCCGCGCCGCCGCCGTCCACCCGATCAGCGACCTTCAGATCGAGTACTCGCTGATCTCGCGCTCCGTCGAGGCCGAGATCCTGCCCACCGCCCGCGAGCTGGGCATCGGCGTCACCGCGTACGGAGTCCTGTCGCGCGGCCTGCTCAGCGGCCACTGGCAGAACGACCGCGCGCTGTCCGGCACCGACTTCCGCGGCCACAGCCCGCGCTTCCAGGGCGACAACCTGACCCACAACCTCCGGCTCGTCGAGGCGCTGCGCGCCGTGGCCGCCGAGCGGGGCGCCAGTGTCGCGCAGGTCGCGATCGCGTGGGTGGCCTCCCGCGGCGAGGACGTCGTCCCCCTGGTCGGTGCCCGCCGCCGGGACCGACTCACCGAGGCGCTCGGCTCCCTGGACGTGACCCTCACCGAGGCCGATCTCGCGGCGATCGAGGCGGCGGTCCCCGCCGGGTCTGCCGCCGGGGACAGGTACGCTGCCGCCCAGATGGCCCATCTCGACAGCGAGCACTGAACCGCGGGGGCACAGGCGTCCGCCGCGACCGCAGTACGCTGCCGGAGAAGGGCCGTCCGTACTCGCACCGCCCGCCGGTACGGGTCGGACACCCCCGTCAGCCCGACGTCCGCCCGCCACCCCGCGGGCGGACGCACCACCCGTAAGGACGTACCGCCCCCGTGGCCACGGACAGCGCACTCACCGCCGAGCAGATCCTGAGCGCGACGGAGGACGCCCTCAGGCGCTTCGGCCCGGCGAAGGCCACCGTCGTGGACGTGGCCCGCACCCTCGGGGTGAGCCACGGCAGCGTCTACCGGTTCTTCCCGAGCAAGGCGGCGCTGCGCGAGGCCGTCACCCAGCGGTGGCTGGACCAGGCCCACCACGACCTGCAGTCCGTCGCCGCCGAAGCGGGCCCGGCCTCCGAGCGCCTGCACCGCTGGCTGGTGACGCTGTTCGCCGCCAAGAGGAAGAAGGCGCTCGACGACCCTCAGCTCTTCGCCACCTACATGACCCTGGTCGGCGAGAACAGCAGCACCGTCGAGGCCCACGTGGAGACGCTGATCCGCCAGATCGGCCAGATCGTCCGGGACGGCGTCGAGGCCGGGGAGTTCCGGGACTCCGGGACCGGTTCGACCGCGCGCGCGGTGTTCGAGGCGACCGCGCACTTCCACGACCCGGCGTACGCGGGCGAGTGGTCCGACCCGGCGGCCCAGGAACGGTTCGAGGCGCTCTGGGGGCTCGTCCTCGGCGGCCTGGCGGCCAAGCCCTGACGACAGCGGGCGCCCGGGCGCCCGTCGACCGCCCGGGGCAGCCCCGGGCGCCGCTACTTCTCCGACTGCGTGATCCGCACCGTGTTGCCCGAGGGGTCGCGGAACGCGCAGTCGCGCGGGCCCCAGGCCTGGTCGACGGGCTCCTGGAGGACCTCGGCCCCGAAGGCCCGGACCTTCTCGAAGGTGGCGTCGAGGTCGTCGGTGCGGAAGACGAACATCGGCAGCGCGCCCTTCGTCAGCAGCGCCTGAAGGGCGTCGCCGTCCGCCTGGGAGCGGCCGGCGTGCGGCTCCGAGAGCACGATCTCCAGGCCCGGCTGGGCGGCACTGCCGAGGGTGACCCAGCGGAAGTCGCCCGAGGCGACGTCGTTCCGCACCTCAAGACCGAGCGCGTCGCGGTAGAAGGCGAGCGAGTCGTTCAGGTCGTTGACGGTGATGTTGCAGTACTTCAGTGCGATGTCCATGCGAGTCACGCTAGGCGGCAGCCGGGTCACCCGCTTCTCGAATCCTGCTCGATCCGTAGGCCGGACCGTCGCCCGGTCCAACACCCGGCCCGTCGCCCGGCCCGTCGCGCGGGTCTTCCGGGGTCATGGCAGCAGGGTACGAGGGCCCGGACAGCGGGGCCCCGAGCCGGAGGGCCCGGAGCCGTCGGGGCGGCGGTCCGCCACCGCCGGGTCGAGCGGGTCGGCCCGGTCAGTCCCGTGCATGCACGACGAGCCGGTTCCGCTCCCCGTCGAAGGTGGCACCCAGGGCCCGGGCCTCGCGTCGGCCGCCAGCGAAGAGGCCCTGCCGGTCGACGTGGACGGTCAGGAGGTCGTGGTCGTCGATCACCTCGGAGATGCCCCGGGTGTCGATGGTGTCCGCCCAGGCGTCCAGGTTCCGGCCGAACCACACCGGCAGGCCGCACGGACCGGCGACCGCGTCCCAGAAATCGTCGAGGGAGTCGATCGGCCGGCCCCGCAGGTTGACGATCAACTCGCTGTGCGTCATCACAGCAGGGTAGCCCGACCCGGGCGGACCCGGGCGGACCCGGCGGCCGGCCCGGGAGGCACCCGGCGGTCAGTCCCTGGAGTGCCCGAAGAAGATCCGGTAGAGGAGCAGCAGCACCAGCGCGCCGCCGATCGCCGACGCCCAGGTCGCCAGGTCGAAGAACTGCGTCGTCACCGGCCGGTCCAGGAAGCGTGCGGAGATCCAGCCGCCGACGAACGAGCCGGCGACGCCGATCAGGGTGGTCACCACCAGGCCCCCCGGGTCCCGCCCCGGCAGCAACAGCTTGGCCAGGGCTCCGGCCACCAGGCCCAGCACGATCCATGCAACGAAGCTCATGCGTCCTCCCGCCCTCATGTCGGCTCGGCGGCCCGCGCCGGCCGTCCTGCCAGGAGGGACGCCGCCGTGCGCCCCCGTGGTTCCGGTGCGCCGGGCGTGGCACCGGCCGCACCGCCCGGCACCACCGGGATACTTCCGCCATGCGCATCCTGATCGCCACCGCCGGCTCACGCGGCGACGTCGCCCCCTTCACCGGGCTCGGAGCGCGGCTGCACGCGGCCGGCCACCAAGTCGCCGTCGCCACCCACACCACCTTCGCGGACACGGTCCGGTCCGCCGGCCTGGAGTTCTGGCCGCTGCCCGTCGACCCGCGCGCCGAACTCGCCTCCGAACGGGGGCAGAACCTCCTCCGGACCGGCACCGGCCCGCTCGGCATCGTCCACCTCACGCGCCTTGCACGGTCGTTCATGCCGGGGCTCGGCGACGCCATCGCGGCGGCCACCTCGGCCGGCGCGGACCTGCTGCTCACCACCGGCACCACGGCCGCCCTCGGCCAGGTGGTCGCCGAGGCGGCCGGGATCCCCACCCTGACACTCCAGCTCCAACCCATGGCCCCGACCAGGGAGTTCGCCCCGGTGGTCACCGGGACCCGGTCGCTCGGCGCGGCCGGCAACCTGCTCGCCGGACACGCGGTCCAGGCCGCCGTCGACCACCTCTTCGCCCCGGCCGTACGCGGCCTCCGCCGCCAACTCGGCCTTCCCCAGCGGAGCGTGGCGCACGCGAGGAGCTCCCACTCGGTCCTGCACGGCTTCTCGCCGGTCGTCGTCCCGCGGCCCGCCGACTGGCGCCCCGGGCTCGCCGTCGCCGGGTACTGGTGGCCGCACACCGATCCCGGCTGGCAACCTCCGCAGCGGCTCCTCGACTTCCTCGCCGCCGGGCCTCCGCCCGTCTACGTGGGCTTCGGCAGCCTGGTCGTGCCCGACCCCGAACACCTCACCCGGACGGTCCTCGCCGCACTGCGCGCCGCCCGGGTCCGCGCCGTCCTGCAGTCCGGCTGGAGCGGCCTCGTCACCGCCGACAGCGACGACGTCCTCACCATCGGCGACACCCCGCACGACTGGCTCTTCCCCCGCGTGGCCGCCACCGTCCACCACGCGGGCGCCGGCACCACCGCCGCCACCCTCCGCGCCGGCACACCGACCGTCCCCGTCCCGGCCCAGCTCGACGCCCCGTTCTGGTCCACCCGCCTCACCCGCCTCGGCACCAGCCCCGGCCCCGTCCCCCTCCCCCAGCTCACCGCCGCCCGCCTCGCCACCGCGATCCGCCGGACCCTCGACACCCCCCACCACCGCAACTGCGCCCGGGCCCTCGCCACCGCCCTCACCGCCGAGGACGGCACCGCCAAGGTCCTCACCGCCATCGACCGCCTCACCGACTCCCACTCCCGGTAACCTGACGGCCGGATCCCGCCGACGGCCCAACTCGCCGCGAACGACCGAACCCCAGCAAGTTGCTCGAACCACCCACCACCCCTGACAACCCCCCAGCTCCCGAACTCTGCTCCCCGCGCCTGCGGGGATGTTCCCGGCATCTCCGGCATGGGCGGCTGGCTCAAGGACTGCTCCCCGCGCCTGCGGGGATGTTCCGGCGGTCTCGTCGGCGCCGACCTCACGAAGCTCTGCTCCCCGCACCTTCGGGGATGTTTCCTTGTTGCCCTGGGTGCAAGCGCCCAGGGGATCCTGCCTTATGCCTTTGAGCCCGGGGTGGCTGGGCTCGGCGGTAGCATGCTCCCCGCGCACCGCGAGTGCGATGCGACGCACAACGATCACTGCTCCCCCGGGCCTGCGGGGGATGGCCCCAGCGTCGTCGGCTTGCCGGCTGCCGCGCCGTAGTGCTCCCCGCCCATGCGGGGGTTGTCGGGCCCCTTTGGCGCTCCGCCCAGATCGCCGGCCTCGCCCAGCCTCGAAGAAGACGTCGCAAGGGCGACCGAGCCGTGTGATCCAACAGTGTAGTCAGCTTGCTGGCTGCTGCCAGAAAGCTCCCAGGGGGTCCAACCCAACGGAAATAAAGCGGAGTTGGTGTTGGAGCTCTCTCATGCGTACGCTCGCCCCGAGAGTCGACTGACGTCACGTCACTTTCATGCAATGCCCATACATCCGGGCACCTTCACTCATCACAAGACGACGATGGCCGGGCCCGCTGCTCCTGCAAGAACTCGGGCCCGGCCTACCCTCCGTGAAAGGAGTTCGTTCATGGTAACTCGAACGGCAAAGCGCCCCCTGGACAACCAGGGTCTGGTGCAGGCAGCCGCACTGCTCACCGCGTGCGTGACGGCTGGAGCGGGCTCCTCGTCCGCCGCCGACAGCGGCGTCCGCGCCGTCATCGCCGTGCTGGTGGTCGTCCTGATCGCCACAGTCGCTCTGCGGCGGCCGACCGGATCCGCGGCGCCGAAGCGGCCCAGGCGCTGAGGCCGCGCCGGTAGCGCCGGGCGCGCACCGAACGCGGTGCGCGCCCGGCGCAGGCGATCGAATGCGACCGGATTTGCGACCGCATCCGAACAGATCCCTTCAATACCGTTCTTCTCCTCGCACCCGGGAGCACTGTCCGTGTTGAATCGCCGCGTGACTGGACCACTGGCCGGTCCGGATCTCAGCGGGCGGTTGTCGGCTGCCGCCCGTTCGGTCTGGGCCAAGCACGACCGCGACACCGAGGCGTGGCTGCCGCTCTGGCGCCACCTCGCGGACAGCAGCGCGGTGGCGGCACTCCTCTGGGACAACTGGCTGCCGCAGAACGTAAGGAAGTTGATCACCGAAGCGCTCGGGCCCGGCGAGGACCGGGCTCGCACCCTCACGGTATGGCTGGCGGCCACGCACGACATCGGAAAGGCAACCCCGGCCTTCGCCTGTCAGGTCCCACAACTTGCCGAGAAGATGCGGCAGTTCGGCCTCTCCATGTGCGACGAGAAGCAGTACGGCACCGACCGTCGGCTCGCTCCGCACGGACTCGCCGGCCAACTCATCATCCAGGAATGGCTCGTGGACCGGCACAGCTGGCCTCATCGGGCCGCCGGGCAGTGGGCGGTGGTCGCCGGCGGACATCACGGAGCGCCTCCCGGACATTCACAGGTGCACGACCTCGACCTGCGAGAAGACCTGCTCCGTACGCCGGGCGAGAGCGAAGGGCTCTGGCACGACGTGCAGTTCGAGATCCTGGACGCGTGCACGGAGCTATTGGACGCGGGCGGGGCCATCGCCCGAGCCAAGACCGCGAAGCTTCCCCAGCCGGTCCAGATTCTCCTCACCGGCGTGGTCATCATGGCCGACTGGATCGCCAGCAACCCGGACCTCTTCCCCTACTTCCCCGAGGACTCGCCCCGCTCCGAGGAGGATCGCATCGCGTCGGCTTGGGCCGGGTTGCGCTTGCCGCCCTCCTGGCAGGCGGGTGACCTCCCCTCCGACGCACGCGCGTTGATCAAGTCGCGGTTCGACCTCCCCTCCGGCGCGGAGCCGCGCCCCGTACAGGTGGAGGCCGTCCGGCTGGCGCGCGAGCTGCCCGGATCGGGGCTGCTGGTGATCGAGGCGCCGATGGGCGAGGGCAAGACGGAGGCCGCCCTGGCCGCCGCCGAGGTCTTCGCCGCCCGCACCGGTGCGGGCGGCTGCTACGTGGCGCTACCCACCCGGGCGACCGCCGACGCGATGTTCGCGCGGCTCACCGCCTGGTTGGGCCACCTGCCCACCGACGGGCAGCGGGCGGTGTTCCTCGCGCACGCGAAGGCAGCACTGAACGACGAGTACGCGGGCATGATGGCCGCCGACCGGCACCGGATCCGGGCCGTGGACCCGGACGGCCCGCCCAGCACCGGCCACCGCGTACGGCGCAAGAACGCCGGGCTGATCGCCCACCAGTGGTTGCGCGGCCGGAAGAAGGGCCTGCTGGCGTCGTTCGCCGTCGGCACGATCGACCAGGTGCTGCTCGCAGGCCTCAAGAACCGCCATCTCGCACTGCGTCACCTCGCTCTGGCCGGCAAGGTCGTCGTGATCGACGAGGTCCACGCGAACGACGCCTACATGAACACCTACCTGGAACGGGTGCTCTCCTGGCTCGGGGCCTATCAGGTGCCGGTGGTCATGCTGTCGGCCACACTTCCCGCCGCCACGCGGCGCGCCCTCGTGCGGGCGTACTGCGGGGAGGAGGACGTTCCCCCCGGGCCGGAACGGGAAGCAGAGGCGACCGGCTACCCGCTGCTCACCGCCGTCTCCCCCGGCCACCCGCCGCTCATCCGCACGCCGACCGCCGACGGCGCCCGCCGCACGGCCGTCCGGCTGGAGCGCCTCGACGACGACCTCACCGTCCTCACCGACCGCTTGGCGCTCGAACTCTCCGACGGCGGCTGCGCACTGGTCGTCCGCAACACCGTGGACCGGGTAGTCGAGACGGCCGAACGGCTGCGCGAGCGGTTCGGCGACGAGGCCGTCACCGTGGCCCACTCCCGCTTCGTCGACCTCGACAGGGCCCGTAAGGACGCCAGCCTGCTCGCCCGGTTCGGCCCGGACGGCGACCGCCCGGCCGGACCTCACCTCGTCGTCGCCAGCCAGGTGGCCGAGCAGTCGCTCGATGTCGACTTCGACCTCCTGGTGACCGACTTGTGCCCGGTGGACCTGATGCTCCAGCGCATGGGCCGTCTGCACCGCCACCGGCGCGGCGAGGGGCAGGACAGGCGGCCTGTCCGGCTGCGTACGGCCCGCTGCCTGGTCACCGGGGTCGACTGGGCGGCGCAGCCACAGCCGCGTCCGGTGAAGGGCTCGACAGCCGTCTACGGGCGGCACCACCTGCTCCGCTCGGCCGCCGTGCTGCTGCCGCACCTGGAGGGCGCCGCGCCACTCACGCTGCCGGACGACATCGGCCCGGCGGTCCAGCGTGCCTACGGCGTTGGCCCGGTCGGCCCGCCCGACTGGGCCGGAGCAATGGCCGAAGCCGCCGAGGAGCAGCGACTCGCGGACGCTCGGCAGACGGCCCGTGCCGAGGTCTTCCGGCTGGACGGGGTACGCCGGCCGGGCCGCTCGCTGGTGGGCTGGCTCGACGCCGGGGTCGGGGACGCGGACGACCAGCGTCCGGGCCGGGCACAGGTCAGGGACGGCGAGGAGAGCCTGGAGGTGATGGTGGCGATGCGCCGCGCGGACGGCCGCCTCACCACGCTCCCCTGGCTGGACCGGGGCCGGGGCGATCTGCCGCTCCCGACCGAGACCGTCCCCACCTGGCAGGCCGCGCAGGCGCTTTCGGCGAGCAGCCTGCGGCTGCCCTACCACTTTTCCAAGCCTTGGGTGATCGACCGGGCGATCCGGGAGCTGGAGGGCCTCTACGTCCCGGCCTGGCAGGTGAAGGAGTGTCCACAGCTCGACGGCGAGCTGGTGCTCCTGCTGGACGAGCAGGGCCGCACCCAACTGGCCGGATACGACGTGGAATACAACGCGAACGACGGTCTCGCGGTGCACCCGGCCGGGGCCCGCGACGTGAGATTGGTGAGAAGCGTGCCCTCGTTCGACCTGGTGTCCCGACCCTGGCTTCCGGTCCAGCGGCTGGACGGCACGACCGCCGAGTTGTCACTGCGCGAAGTGTTCGCCGAAGCCGCCGGCATGCGCAGGCTGGTCGGGGACGTACCGACGCAGGAGTTCGCCCTGATGCGACTGCTGCTGGCGATCCTGCACGACGCCGTCGACGGCCCCGTGGAGCTGGAGGACTGGGAGGATCTCTGGAACGACCCGGGGGCATTCGCCGCCGTCGGACCGTACCTCGACCGGCACCGCGAGCGGTTCGACCTGTTGCACCCCGGTGAGCCGTTCTTCCAGGTCGCCGGGCTGCGCACGGAGAAGGACGAAGTGGCTTCGCTCAACCGGCTGGTGGCGGATGTGCCGAACGGCGAGCCCTTCTTCACCATGCGGCTGCCCTCCGCCGAGCGGCTCTCCTTCGCCGAGGCGGCGCGCTGGCTGGTGCACGCGCACGCCTTCGACACTTCCGGTATCAAGTCGGCCGCCGTGGGCGACGGCCGGGGCAGGAACGGCAAGGTGTACCCGCTGGGTACCGGTTGGGCGGGCGGCCTCGGGGGCGTCCTGGCCGAGGGAAACGACCTGCGGACGACCCTGTTGCTCAACCTGGTGGCCGCAGACACCCCCGGGGCGCGTTTCCGCCCCGATGACCGGCCGTCGTGGCGACGCGGCCCGTACGGCCCGGAACCGGACCCCGGGGCGGCGGACCCGTCGGTCCGCCCGTCCGGCCCCCGTGACCTGTACACCTGGCAGTCCCGCAGGATCCGGCTGCACCACGACGGGAGTTCGGTCCTCGGGGTCGTGCTCTCGTACGGCGACCCGCTCCCGGGGCACGACCTGCGCTTCGGCGAACCGCTCTCCGGCTGGCGGCGCAGCCGGCCGCAGGAGAAGAAGCTGGGCCGGTCCCCGGTGTACCTCCCGCGCCAGCACCGGCCGGAGCGTGCGGCCTGGCGCGGGCTTCCCGCCCTCCTGCAGGCTCGGAGCCACCGTGACGAGGTCCAGAACGGCGAACCTCCGGACGCGCTGCGTCCACTGGTGCTCGACTGGGTCGCCCGGCTGGCCACCGAACGGGTGCTGACGCGCGACCTGCTGATCCGGGCCCGGACGGTCGGCGCGGTGTACGGCACTCAGCAGTCGGTCGTCGACGAGCTGGTGGACGACGGCGTCGCGCTGGCCGTGATCCTGCTGCACGAGGAGGATCCGCGCTACGGACAACGGGCCGTCAGCGCGGTCGAGGCTGCGGAGAGGGCCGTACAGGCTCTCGGAAACCTCGCCGCCGACCTCGCCGAGGCCGCCGGTTCCGAGGGCGACGCCCCCAGGACCGCTGCGGCCGAGCGCGGGTACGCCGCACTCGACGGCCCGTTCCGGCTCTGGCTGCGGGACCTCGGCGGACACACCGACCCGGCTCTCGCGCTCGACGCCTGGCACCGGCGGGCCCGGGAGCACATCGCCGCCCTGGGCGCCGATCTGGTGGACACCGCCCCGTGGGCGGCTCGCGAGGGACGTGTGGTGGCGGGTCGGGGCGGCGGCCGGGTCTGGCTCAACGACGCCTTGGCCCACCGGCGTTTCGGGTTCGCGTTGGCCCGGGCCCTCCCGTCCCCGGGCGCACCGAGTGCACCGAGCGCGCCGACGACCCCGAATGCACCGGCCGCACCCATCTGGTCGACCACGCCGGACAGCCCCGGTGAGGACGACCACGAACACGTTCCGGAGAGCGAGGACCGATGACCACCGTGCCCGTCCCCCCGCCCCGCCGCACCGGCCTCGGCCGGACGGGCGAGGCGACGCACCGCTGCCTGGCCCGGCTCCAGTACGGCTATCACCGCGACGAGGCCGCGGCGGTGGCCAGGGTCGCACAGATCCGCCGCGGCGCGGGACGCCCGGTGGATGCACTGCCCGAGCTCTGGGGCCTCACCGGCCTGGAGCTCCTCTACCCGGACGGAAGGGTCCGGCCGACCGACACCGCGGCGGAGAACGCGATGCACACCGCCGTGACCCTCTGGTCGCTCCACCAGCAGTCGCACCGCAACAGCGGGATGCACCGCCTCGATGGGACCGGACTCGGTTTTGCGGTCAGGCAGTTGATGCCGGTCGACGATGTGGACGAGCCACTGCGGAAGCGGTTCGTCCGGGTCGGCGCGGCGCCCGTCTTCGACGTTCTCGCGCAACGACTGCGCGAGATCGTGGTGCTGCTGCACCGGGCCGCCGTCCCCCTCGACTACGGGGTACTCGCCGACCAGCTCTACCTGTGGCAACTACCGGGGCGGCGGGCCGAGGTGACTCGGTCCTGGGGGCGCGGCTTCCACGCCTACCGGCCACCCCGAACTGCCGAGGTGGCCACCCCCGGAGCCACCGCACCGGGCGAGCCGATCTCCACCGGCCCCTCGCCCGACCACCACCTCGACCTCATCGACAGCGACAAGGACCAATCGTGAGCCGTACGATCCTGGACGTCCACATCCTGCAGACCGTGCCGCCGAGCAACCTCAACCGGGACGACACCGGCTCGCCGAAGTCCGCGGTGTACGGCGGGGTACGCCGGGCCCGGGTGTCCAGCCAGGCGTGGAAGCGGGCGACCCGCCGGGCCTTCGACGGTCTGCTGGACCCCGCCGAGCTGGGTGTCCGCACCAAGAAAGCCGCCGAGCTGCTTGCGGCCCGGATCATCGCCCGGGGAGTCGACGTCAAGGAGCCGGAGGCCTGGCAGGCCGCCGCCGACACGATCACCGCCGCGACGGGCGCCAAGGTCGAACCACCCAAGCGGAAGAAGGACCTCGCGGCGAAGACCGGCGCCGAGGACCCGGCGCCGGAGTCCGCGTACCTGCTGTTCCTGAGCACCCGCCAGCTCGACGCGCTCGCCGAGCTGGCGTTGGAGGGGCTGAACGACCCGGGCGGGGTGAAGGAGTTCCTCAAGAGCAAGGAGAACCGAGCCCGGGCCCGGGAGGCCGCCAACACCCGGCACTCGGTGGACATCGCCCTGTTCGGCCGCATGGTGGCCGACGCCTCGGACATCAACGTCGACGCCGCCGCCCAGGTGGCGCACGCGATCAGTGTGCACGCGGTGGAGAACGAGTCCGACTACTTCACGGCAGTGGACGACCAGCGGGGCGACGACGAGCCGGGGGCCGGCATGATCGGCATCGTCGACTTCAACTCGGCGACGCTGTACCGCTATGCGGCCGTGGACGTGGACCGGCTGCGACACAACCTCGGCGACGCGATGCGCCCGGACGAGCCCGCGACCGAGCCGGTCCGGCGTGCGGTCCAGGCCTTCGTCGAGGCCTTCGTGACATCGATCCCCAGCGGCAAGATGAACACCTTCGCCAACCAGACGCTCCCGGACGCGGTGATCGTCAAGCTCCGATCGGCCCGGCCGATCAGCTTCGCCGGGGCGTTCGAGGAGGCAGTGGTCCCCGGCGGGGGCGGCCTCACCGGCGGCCACGTCACCGCCGCCTGCGCACAGTTGGCCGCGTACGTACCCGAGGTGGAGCGGGCGTTCGGCGCAGCAACCGAGGAGAGCTGGGTCCTGCGGGTCGGCGAGCGGACGGCCTCGCTCGCCGGGCTCGGCACCGAGGTGGGCCTCGGCGAGCTGGTCGAGGCGGTCGGCGCCGCGGTGGCAGGCCGGCTGGGGCCGGACGCATGAGCGTGCTCCTGCTGCGGTTGGCGGGGCCGCTCCAGTCCTGGGGCGCGTCCGCGCGGTTTGCCCGGCGGACCACCGAGGCCGCGCCGACCAAGAGCGGGGTGGTGGGACTGCTCGCCGCCGCACTGGGACGGGACCGAACCGCCGACCTTGCCGATCTCGCCGCCCTGCGGTTCGGCGTCCGAATCGACCAACCCGGCACCCTGGTCCGCGACCTCCAGACGGCCCACCACGGGGACACGGAGAAGGCGATGCCGCTGTCCGAGCGGTTCTACCTGGCGGACGCCGTCTTCGTCGCGGCCGTCGAGGGCGACGACGCGACGGTCGGCGAACTGCTGACGGCACTTCGCGCGCCCGTCTTCCTGCCCTACCTCGGCCGTCGTTCGTGCCCGCCGAGCGGGCCGGTCGAGCTCGGTGTCCGCCGCGGCGTCGGGCTCCGGCAGGCGCTGGAACGCGAACCCTGGCAGGCGGCACGCCGGCACCGGTCGCGACACCCGTCGCCGACCGTGCCGCTGACCGTCCTGACCGACGCCGAACCCGCAGAACAGCCGCGGGCGGACCTGATGCGCGACCTGCCGCTGAGCTTCGACCCCCGGCACCGCCGGTACTCCATGCGCGGCGTGACCTCCTGCGTGGTGGACGTGCCGGCGCTCGGCCCCTCTCACGATCCGACGGCCCACCTGAACCCCCTGGAACCGGTCTGAAGATGTTCCTCACCCGCTTTCGCGTCAACACCGCCCGAGCCGGGGCACGCCGACTGCTCTCGTCGCCGCAGCTACTGCACGGCGCCGTCATGGCCTCGTTCGCCGACCACGATGCGACTCCCGCTCCCCTGCCGACCGGCGGCCCGACGATCGCGCCTGCGACCACAGCCACGGCCGTACCCGTCGCGTCGACAGCCGCCACACTCGCCGAGACCTCCCCCCGGGTGCTCTGGCGCATCGATCACAACTCCCGTACCGAGGTACTGCTCTACCTGGTCAGCCCGCAGCGCCCCGACCTCACCCACCTGGTCGAACAGGCCGGCTGGCCGACCACCGGCGGCTGGCAGACATACGACTACGGTGCCTTCCTCGCCGCCCTCACCACCGGTTCGACCTGGGCCTTCCGACTGACCGCCAACCCGGTGCACAGCATCCGCCGCACCCCCGACGAGCCGATCAAACGCACCGCACACCAAACCCACCACCACCAGGCGGCCTGGCTTCTGAAGCAACAGGAGAGGGCGGGCTTCACCGTCGCCGAGAAGCCGCCCGAGCACCGGCTACTGGCGGAAGGGGACGAACGGGAACTCGTCGTCCACCGCCGCCAGGGCCTCTCCTTCGGCAAGAACGACCGGACGAACGGCGGCCGGCACAAAGTCACCCTGACGACCGCGACCTTCGACGGCCGGCTGCGCGTCACCGACCCGGACGCACTGCGCCGTACCCTCACCGCGGGACTGGGCAAGGCGAAGGCCTACGGCTGTGGGCTGATGACGCTCGCACCGGTACGGGGCTGATCGGGATGGGTGCGACTCCTGCCGCCAGGCCGACGTCCACGCCGCGCGAGCTGACCCGGATCGGCGACCGCGTCTCCTTCCTGTACCTGGAACGGTGCGTGATCAGCCGCGAGGACAACGCGATCACGGCCACCGATGACGGGGGTGTGCGCCACATCCCGTCCGCCACCATCGGGGTCCTCCTGCTCGGACCCGGCACCCGGGTCACTCACCAGGCGATGAGCGTGCTGGGCGAGTCGGGCGCGGGTGTGGTCTGGGTGGGCGAGCACGGGGTTCGGTACTACGCGGGCGGTCGGGCTCTGACCCGGTCGGCCGGACTCGCGGAGGCCCAGGCCATCGCGTGGGCCAACCTGCGCCACCGACTGGACGTGGCTCGGCAGATGTACCGCCTGCGCTTCCCCGACGAGGACCCGAGCGGGCTGACCCGACGGGAACTGCTCGGCCGCGAGGGCGACCGGGTGAAGGGCACCTACCGCAGGGAGGCGGCCCGAACCGGCGTCCGCTGGGTCCGGCGGACGTACGACCCTGGTGACTTCGCGGCTGGCGACGCACCGAACCAGGCGGTAACCGCTGCCGCACAGTGCCTGTACGGGATCGCACACTCGGTGGTCGTGGCGCTGGGTTGCTCCCCGGCCCTGGGGTTCGTGCATTCCGGTCACGAGCGGTCGTTCGTCATGGACGTGGCGGACCTCTACAAGGTGGAGTTCGGTATCCCGGCCGCATTCGACGCGGCAGCCGAGGGACCGGACGATGTGGCCGGGCGGACCCGTCGGGCGCTGCGCGAGCGAATTCGCGCGGCGGGACTGCTCGACCGGACGGTCTCCGACATCCAGGGGCTACTCTCCGCCTACCGCCGGTCGGAGCCGGACACGGCGGCGCTGAACGGGGAGGCGGACGAGGTCGGGTTGCACACCGACCGGAACGGCACTGTGGCAGGCGGCCGCAACTACGGTGCGGAGGCGATCTGGTGATCACTCTGGTGCTCGCCGACTGTCCCGTCGGCCTGCGCGGGCTGCTCACCAGGTGGCTCACGGAGATCTCGCCGGGTGTGTTCGTCGGCGCCCCGTCGACGCGGGTCCGGGAGGTGCTCTGGGAGGAGGTCCGGACGTACCGTGGCCGCGGCCGGGCGCTGCTCACCTACAGCACGGACACCGAGCAGGGCTTCGCGTTCGAGACGCACGAGCACCGGTGGCATCCGGTTGACCACGAGGGGCTGACGCTGATCCACCGTCCCTCGGACCGTCCACAGCCTCGCCCGGAGGCCCGTCCGCCGATCTCCGCAACCGAAGCCATGCGAACCAGCCCGCCCGGCGCCTCCGCTCGGACGGCGGGCGGGAACGAGGGCGCAGGGTGGAGCAAGGCCGCCAAACGGCGCCGGTTCGGGGCCCGTTAGCTCCAACAGTGAGAAGGCCACCCACCACGGAAACGGGCGACGGTGGAACGGCTCCAGGACGTGCCACGACTGAAGAAGCGGCGTAGGCGGTATGAGGATTCGCCAAGGAGCCCGACAGGAGAACCGGGAGGATGCCCTCGCAACCCGCCTTCTTCGTGGATGGCGACACCACTTCATCGCCGCCCATTCCCGCACCGGATAGCCTGCCGGCCCGGATTCACCGCCAGCACACCAAATCAACCGGAAAACACGGAATGCCCGATACCCAGCAAGTTGCTCAGATCGCCCTCGCCCCCTGACACCCCCCCAGCTCACCAACTCTGCTCCCCGCGCCTGCGGGGATGTTCCCGGGAAACACCTCCACGGGATTGCACACCGAATCTGCTCCCCGCGCCTGCGGGGATGTTCCTCCTCCGGCGGCAGCGGGGAATTGGGAGGCGGTCTGCTCCCCGCGCCTGCGGGGATGTTCCCCCGTCGAGCCTCTCCCGGGCGTCATCGACCATCTGCTCCCCGCGCCTGCGGGGATGTTCCCAGCCGTCAGGCTGCACCTGACGGGCCCAGAGTCTGCTCCCCGCGCCTGCGGGGATGTTCCCGGGAAACACCTCCACGGGATTGCACACCGAATCTGCTCCCCGCGCCTGCGGGGATGTTCCCGGCGAACCACTCGGTCTCGCCGAGACGCCAGCCCTGCTCCCCGCGCCTGCGGGGATGTTCCCCGCTACCAGCGCGCACTCCGCAGGGCGCATTCCTGCTCCCCGCGCCTGCGGGGATGTTCCCCCGACCGTCGCCGCTCGAATGCTGGACGACGACTGCTCCCCGCGCCTGCGGGGATGTTCCCCCCAGAGCTCCACCACGACGAAGGAGAAGGACCTGCTCCCCGCGCCTGCGGGGATGTTCCCACGGGAGAGGTGGTGTCTGCCATGGATGTCACCTGCTCCCCGCGCCTGCGGGGATGTTCCCCAGGCCGCGACCTGCTGGGCCGCCGAGATCGTCTGCTCCCCGCGCCTGCGGGGATGTTCCCCGGATGCTGAGCGTCGCACTCCGGCTCGTCCACTGCTCCCCGCGCCTGCGGGGATGTTCCCTTGGGACGGCATGGCGTGGCCGAATCGCTGGTCTGCTCCCCGCGCCTGCGGGGATGTTCCCAGCTCGCGCAGGATGCGGCCCGCGCGGACGGTCTGCTCCCCGCGCCTGCGGGGATGTTCCCTCCGTGCCGCCGAGGACGAGCTCGGCACCCTCCTGCTCCCCGCGCCTGCGGGGATGTTCCCGGCGGTACATCGATGTCCCGCAGGGAGCCGTCCTGCTCCCCGCGCCTGCGGGGATGTTCCCGGGTTGAGGCTGCCGATGGCGCCCTTCATGGCCTGCTCCCCGCGCCTGCGGGGATGTTCCCAGCGCCTCGTCCACACCGTGGGCCCGTGCCGCCTGCTCCCCGCGCCTGCGGGGATGTTCCCTGAATCGAGAGTCCGTCTCCGCAGCCTGAAATCTGCTCCCCGCGCCTGCGGGGATGTTCCCTCGGCCGTCCGCGAGCACACCCCCGCCACGGTCTGCTCCCCGCGCCTGCGGGGATGTTCCCCAGAGCTTGACCGCATCGCCGGTGATCGACTTCTGCTCCCCGCGCCTGCGGGGATGTTCCCCGGCCGCTGATCGTTCCGTCGGGCTCGACCGTCTGCTCCCCGCGCCTGCGGGGATGTTCCCAGCAGGGCGTGCTCACCGCCTGGGACGCGGACCTGCTCCCCGCGCCTGCGGGGATGTTCCCGAGGCCGACCACTACCCGCTGTCCCGTCGCGACTGCTCCCCGCGCCTGCGGGGATGTTCCCCTAGCCTGGCCGACGTACGAGCCCGGGGCCGCCTGCTCCCCGCGCCTGCGGGGATGTTCCCCCGCCGTACCAGGCGCGCGCCTTCTTCTACGGCTGCTCCCCGCGCCTGCGGGGATGTTCCCATCGGCGTGGCCTGCGGGCCCAGCTCGCTGGTCTGCTCCCCGCGCCTGCGGGGATGTTCCCGACACGCCGACCGGCAACGATGATGGTGGTGTCTGCTCCCCGCGCCTGCGGGGATGTTCCCTTCGGTGGGACGGGGGCAAAGCCCTGCTCCCCGCGCCTGCGGGGATGTTCCCTTCGGACCCTTCGGTGGGACGGGGGCAAAGCCCTGCTCCCCGCGCCTGCGGGGATGTTCCCGCGGCGGCGAACCGGCGGTCAAACGGAACCGGCTGCTCCCCGCGCCTGCGGGGATGTTCCCACCGTCGGCAACGGCGGCCAGCAGGCTCCGCACTGCTCCCCGCGCCTGCGGGGATGTTCCCGCGCGGGCCGGGTTGGCGGTCACCCAGCCGGTCTGCTCCCCGCGCCTGCGGGGATGTTCCCTCGATCCGGCCGAGCAGTAGCAGAGACTCGGCCTGCTCCCCGCGCCTGCGGGGATGTTCCCGCGGTCTCGCACCTGGTCGACTCGACAGACCTCTGCTCCCCGCGCCTGCGGGGATGTTCCCGCGGGCTTGGCCAGCCACAACAGGACCGTGTACCTGCTCCCCGCGCCTGCGGGGATGTTCCCAAAATGGCCACCGCATCGGGGGCCGCCACCGCCTGCTCCCCGCGCCTGCGGGGATGTTCCCGTGTGCCGGAACTGGTGGGGGTGGATGTGCGGCTGCTCCCCGCGCCTGCGGGGATGTTCCCTGGGCGAGCGGGCCCATGATGTCGGGGTCCATCTGCTCCCCGCGCCTGCGGGGATGTTCCCGCCCGGGAGTCCGTGAGAGCGCCCGGGTCGGCCTGCTCCCCGCGCCTGCGGGGATGTTCCCGTCCGCAAGAACGAGGGCACGCTCCAGCGAACCTGCTCCCCGCGCCTGCGGGGATGTTCCCGGCCCGGTCCACACGCACATCAGCGCTCTCGTCCTGCTCCCCGCGCCTGCGGGGATGTTCCCTCCCCACCAGGCCCACCGCCCCGGTACCGCCACTGCTCCCCGCGCCTGCGGGGATGTTCCCAGCTCCTCCACGTCCTCGGTGCCCGGCGCCCCCTGCTCCCCGCGCCTGCGGGGATGTTCCCAGGACCCTGTTCGCGTCGGCCCGGCGGCTCGGCTGCTCCCCGCGCCTGCGGGGATGTTCCCAGGTGACGACGGCCTCGGGGGCGAGGGTGGTCCTGCTCCCCGCGCCTGCGGGGATGTTCCCAGCGTGTTGGCGCCCGCTCAGACCCGGGTCAACTGCTCCCCGCGCCTGCGGGGATGTTCCCACACCGAGGGCGCCCCACCGGAAACACCGGCGCTGCTCCCCGCGCCTGCGGGGATGTTCCCCGGCGCCGGAGCCGGACACATCGCGGTCGCCCCTGCTCCCCGCGCCTGCGGGGATGTTCCCAGCTCGCCGACACCCCTCCGGACCACGGCCAGCTGCTCCCCGCGCCTGCGGGGATGTTCCCGTCATGACGGCGTGGCGGGTGGCGCCAGCGACCCAGTCGTCTGCTCCCCGCGCCTGCGGGGATGTTCCCGGGTGCGGCAGAGCGGGCAGGTCTGGCGGGCGCTGCTCCCCGCGCCTGCGGGGATGTTCCCTGGAAGGTGTCGATGACGCTGTACGGGCCGTTCTGCTCCCCGCGCCTGCGGGGATGTTCCCCACCAGGACGACCCGTAGCTCTTCGCCTTGGGCTGCTCCCCGCGCCTGTGGGGGTGTCGCCTTCACCGTCGGCCGGCGCCGTGCCGCGCTGGGCGCCGCGGGCCATGTGCGGGAGGTCGCCCGCCTGTCCGGTCGGCCATGGAGAGTGGTGTACCGGCCATCCTCCTTACCCTTCCTTGCAAATGTTCATGCCAATCGACAGGCTGTACGTGTCCGCACGGCTGCCGTACCGACCGGTCACCGCCCCACCGCGGACGCCGTCAGTTGGCGCTACGTCCGGTCCGGCATCCCGGGGCCGGAACGGCGCGAACGGCACCAAGGCGCACCGGAACCGTCCGAGAAGAGATGAGGAAGAAGCATGCGCAAGATCGCGATGGCCATGACCGCCCTGTCGCTCGCCGTGGGAACGGGGATCGCCGCGGCCCCCGGCGCCGTGGCGGCGACGACGTGCCCGAGCGGGGCGGTCTGTATCCGCGAGTTCGGCGGAGACATCCTGAGCAAGAACATCTTCTACAGCTACGGCGCCCACAACCTCGACAACGTCACCGGGTACCACATACTCGCCAACAGCCAGACCGGCGGCGCGGGCTTCGAGCTCTGCCGGGGCTACAACGGCACGGACTGCTCGATCACGTACCGCACCACGGGTGACTACCCCTCGATCGACTTCACGCCGATCAACTCCATCCTCCTCGTGCCGTAGTCGGGCGTAGTGGGCCACCGGCCCGCGGCCGCTCGCCCGCCGGCCTGTGGCGCTCCGTCCGGTCTTCCCGATCCGTGGTCGACCGGCGGGAGACGGCTGGTGCTGCGGGCGGCCCGTTGGCGCGGTAGGCGCCCTCCCCGCGCGCCTGCGAAGTGGGTTCCGGGAGGTGGTGGCGCCGGGGCGGCCTGGTCACGGCAGGCGCGGGATGAGGTCGGTCCCGTAGGCGTCGATGGTGGACTCGACGGCGTCGTGCATGGCGTAGATGGCGAACTGGTCGACGCCGAGGGAGCGGAGCTGTTCGAGGCGGGCGAGGTGGGCGTCGGGCGGGCCGATGAGACAGAACCGGTCGACGATCTCGTCGGGGACGAAGGCGGTGTCGGGGTTCCCGGCGCGGCCGTGGTGGCTGTAGTCGTAGCCCTGCCGGTCCTTGATGTAGGCGGTGAGGGCTTCGGGGACGAGGTCGGAGTGCTCGCCGTAGTGGGTGACGAGGTCGGCGACGTGGTTGCCGACCATGCCGCCGAACCAGCGGCACTGTTCGCGGGCGTGGGCGAGGGCCGCCGGCGAGTCGTCGGCGGTGACGTAGGCGGGCGCGGCGACGCAGACGGTCACCGCGTCGGGGTCGCGGCCCGCCTCGGTGGCGGCCCGGCGGACGGCCTTGACCATGTACTCGGTGAGGTAGGGGTCGGCGAGTTGGAGGATGAACCCGTCGGCCTGGCGCCCCGTCAGGGCGAGGGCCTTGGGCCCGTAGGCGCCCATCCAGACCGGCAGGGCGGCGCCTTCGCCGACCCACGGCAGGTGCATCTCCGTGCCGTCGACCTCGGCGGTCCGGCCCTCGGCCAGCTCCTTGATGGCGTGCATGGCCTCGGACAGCCGGGCGAGGGTGGCGGGATGCCGGCCGGCGACCCGCATCGCGGAGTCGCCGCGCCCGATGCCGCAGACCGTGCGGTTGCCGTACATGTCGTTGAGGGTGGCGAAGAGGGAGGCGGTGACCTCCCAGGTCCGGGTGGAGGGGTTGGTGACCATCGAGCCGACCTTGAGCGTGCTGGTCTCGGCGAGGATGCGGCTGTAGATGACGAAGGGCTCCTGCCACAGGACGCAGGAGTCGAACGTCCATCCGTGGCTGAAGCCGGCCCGCTCGGCGCGGACCATGCGGTCGACGAGCAGGCTGGCGGGCGGGTCGGTCTGCAGCACGAGGCCGATGTCCATGGCGGGCTCCGGAGGTCGGGAGGAGGGGGAACGGGAACCCGCCCGGGCCGTGACCCGGGCGGGCGGAGGAGCAAGGGCGGCCGGAGGCCGGGGAGGTGGGCCCGGACGGGCGGGGCTCAGTCCAGGTACCGGCAGGTGTCACGGCGCAGGAAGGTGCCGTGGCCGGCCCGCCCGAGCCAGGTGCCGTGGTCGAGGACGACCGTGCCCCGGGAGAGGACGGTGCGGGCGCGGCCGGTGAGCGTACGCCCCTCGTACGCCGAGTAGTCGACGTTCATGTGGTGGCTCGCGGCGGAGACGGTCTGGACGGCGTTGGGGTCGTAGACGACCACGTCGGCGTCGGCACCGGGGGCGATGGTGCCCTTGCGCGGGTGCAGGCCGAACATCCGGGCGGGCGTGGTGCAGGCGATCTCGATCCAGCGGCGGCGACTCAGTCGCCCGTCGACCACGGCCTGGTGGAGCAGGTCCATGCGGTTCTCCACGCCGGGCAGGCCGTTGGGGATCTTCGAGAAGTCGCCGCGGCCGAGCTCCTTCTGCCCGGTGTAGCAGAACGGGCAGTGGTCGGTGGAGACCACCTGGAGGTCGTTGGTCCGCAGGCCGCGCCAGAGCGCCTCCTGGTGCTCCCGGGGGCGCAGCGGCGTGCTGCACACGTACTTGGCCCCCTCGAAGCCGTCGGCGCCCTCCTCGGCGAGGTTGTCCGTGGAGAGGAAGAGGTACTGGGGGCAGGTCTCGCCGAAGACGGGGAGGCCCTCGTCGCGGGCCCGGGCGAGTTCGGCGAGGGCGGAGGCCGCGGAGACGTGGACGACGTAGAGGGGGCTGCCGGCGACCTGGGCGAGCTTGATGGCGCGGTGGGTGGCCTCGGCCTCCAGGAGTTCGCGGCGGACCTCGCCGTGGTACCGGGGGGCGGTGCGGCCGGCGGCGAGGGCCTGTTCGACGAGGACGTCGATGGCGATGCCGTTCTCGGCGTGCATCATGATCAGCCCGCCGTTGGCGGCGCCGCGCTGCATGGCGCGCAGGATGCGGCCGTCGTCGCTGTAGAAGACGCCGGGGTAGGCCATGAACAGCTTGAAGGAGGTGGACTCGCCGGAGTCGACGAGCGCGTCCATCTCCTTGAGGACCGCGTCGTTGACGTCGGAGACGATGGTGTGGAAGGCGTAGTCGACGGCGCACGTGCCGTCGGCCTTGGCGTGCCAGGCGTCGAGACCTTCGCGGAGGCTGCCGCCGACGGGCTGGACGGCGAAGTCGACGATGGTCGTGGTGCCGCCCCAGGCGGCCGCGCGGGTGCCGGTCTCGAAGGTGTCGGAGGCGTGGGTCCCGCCGAACGGCAGTTCCATGTGGGTGTGGGCGTCGACGCCGCCCGGGATCACGTAGTGGCCGGCGGCGTCGATCAGGGTGTCGGCGGTCCAGGCGAGGGCGGCCTCGCTGCCGGTGGTGGCGAGGGCGACGATGCGCTCGCCCTCGATGAGGACGTCGGCGCGGAGTTCCTCGGTGGCGGTGATGACGAGGCCGCCGCGGATGACGGTGCGGGTGGTCATGGTGTGGTCGCCCCCCTCACGCCTCGGCCAGCGGCCCGTACGCGTCGGGGCGGCGGTCGCGGTAGAACGCCCACTGCTGCCGGACCTCCTCGATGAGGCCCATGTCGAGGTCGCGGACGACGAGTTCCTCCTCCTTGTCGGAGGCGACCTCGCCGACGA
Organism: Kitasatospora sp. NPDC002965; assembly: GCF_040611255.1. Classification (NCBI taxonomy): domain Bacteria; kingdom Bacillati; phylum Actinomycetota; class Actinomycetes; order Kitasatosporales; family Streptomycetaceae; genus Kitasatospora; species Kitasatospora sp. NPDC002965. Next base: position 90,218 of record NZ_JBEXNT010000006.1, read on the forward strand.
ACCGGCCGCGCGGGTCGACGAAGTAGGAGGTCCCGTAGAAGTCGTTGTCGCCGTACTCCTCGGTGCCGACGCGGTTGATGGCGGCGACGAAGTACTCGTTGGCCACGGCGGCGGCGGGCTGTTCGAGCTGCCAGAGGTACGCGGAGAGGCCGCGGCTGGTGGCGGAGGGGTTGTAGACGATCTGCGCGCCGGCGAGTCCCAGGGCCCGCCAGCCCTCGGGGAAGTGGCGGTCGTAGCAGATGTAGACGCCGACCTTGCCGACAGCGGTGTCGAAGACGGGCCAGCCGACGTTGCCGGGCTTGAAGTAGTACTTCTCCCAGAAGCCCTTGACCTGCGGGATGTGGTGCTTGCGGTACTTGCCGAGGTAGCTGCCGTCGGCGTCGATCACCGCGGCGGTGTTGTAGTAGACGCCGGGCTGCTCCTCCTCGTAGACGGGGACGACGAGGACGAGGCCGAGTTCGCGGGCGAGTTCGGCCATCCGGCGGACGGTGGGTCCGTCGGGCACGGGCTCGGCCCAGCGGTAGTGCTCGGGTTCCTGGACCTGACAGAAGTACGGGGCGTTGAAGACCTCCTGGAAGCCGAGGATCTGCGCGCCCTGCGCGGCGGCCTCGCGGGCGTACCGCTCGTGGAGGGCGATCATGCTCTCCTGGTCGCCGGTCCACCGGGTCTGGACGAGGGCGGCACGGACGATCTGCGACATGGGTACCTCCGCAACTCCGCGGTCCGTCCGGGGGTCGGGCCTGCGGTCTGAGGGTTGACGGGGCGGTTCTGCCTGCGGCACCGCGGACGGCACCGCACTACGGGCCACGTGGAGCGCCGCGCACGGCTCCGCGCGCCGGTGCGTTCCGGCACGACCGCGCACGGTGTCTACGTGCGTAGAAAGTTGGTGCGTCGACCGTAGGCCCGGCCTCGGTCGCCTGACAATACGTCGGACGTAACGCGCCCGGGGCGATCCTGTTACGCGGACACGCGGGGTCTCGTAGATGGGATGAAACGGTCATCTACCCCAACAGTGCTCGCCTTACTCATTCGGGTGAATCGTGTGCGAGGTGGTGCGGGTCCGGGCAAGAGGGTTGATGATGCTGCTCCGGTCCGTCGCCGGGCGGTCGCCGACGGTGAGCCACCGCCGGTCCCCGGCCCCGGCGTTCGGTCGTTCACACGTGTGCAGGGGGAGGTGGACGTGACGGCTGTACCCGAGGATCGCGGAGGCCCCGCGCACCCTGCCCGCTCGTACCCGGCGCCTCCGCACCCGGCGCGCCGACGCCCGGTACCGGCGTGGGCCGGAGTCCTGCTCGGGCTCGGCGTCCCGGTACCGGCCGCCCTCGGGTGGCTGCTCTTCGCGCGGTGGACGACGGACGGCCAGGGCGCCCGGGACATCCGCCTCCAGCTGGCCGGCTCCCGCGCCGCCGCCGCGGCCGTGGTCGCCGACCGGGCCGCCGACTTCCGCGCGTCCCTGGACGCGGACCTCTGGCTGGTCTGCGGCTACTCGGTGACGCTGACGGCCGCCGGGATGCTCGGCGGATACGTGTTCACGCGGCCGCACTGGCGGCTGGTCGCGCTCGTCGCCGGCCTCGCGGGCGTGCTGGCGGGTGCCTGTGACCTCGCCGAGGACCTCCTGCTCGACGCCGGGCTGGGCGGGGGCGGTCCCGGACCGGCGGGCGGTGACACACCCTTCCTGGCGGCGGCCGCGTTCGCCACCGTGAAGTGGCTGCTGCTCCTGCCCGCGGGGGTGGTCGGCACGGTGGTCTGCTCCGCCACCGTCCACCGGGCCGCGCGCGGGGTGCTGCGGCGGCCAGCGGAGGAGACGGCCGGCGGGCCGAACGGCGGGCCGGACGGCGGGACGACCCACGGTCCGAACGGCGGTCCGAGCGGCGGGTCGAGCGGCGCACCGGAGGACGGGCCGAGCGCCGTCCACGGCGACGAACCGGACGGCGGACCGGATCGCGGACCCGACGGCGGACCCGACGCCGAACCGGACCGCGGACCGGAGCTGATCCCCCCGTGGCCGGTGGCGACGGCGCGGGGCGGACGGTGGCCACCCGGACCTCGGGCCCACGGGCCGCTCACCCGACAGGCCCGCTGGCGCAACGCCGCCCGGGTCCCGCCCGGCCGCGAGCACGCCCCGCTCGGTTTCTGCGTCTCCGGCGGCGGCATCCGCTCGGCCTGCGTCACCCTCGGGGCCCTCCAGTCCCTGCGCCCGTGGCTGAAGCAGGCCCGCTACCTGGTCTCCGTCTCCGGCGGCGGCTACACGGTCGGCGCCATGCAGCTGGCGCTCAGCGACTCCGCGCCGGCCTGCCCCGTCCGGGCCGTCTCCGGTCTGACCGCCGACACCGTGCTGGAGCCCGGATCCCCCGAGGAGGACCACCTCCGACGCCACGCCAAGTACCTGGCGGACGGCGCGGGCGAGTGGCTGGTCGCCCTCGGCACGCTGCTGCGCGGCCTCGTCGCGGCGCTCGCCCTGCTGCTCGCCTCCGTCCTGGTGATCGGCCTGGGGCTGAGCCGCTTCTACCACCTCGTACCGCTCACCGACCTGGACGACCTGGCCGCCGTCGGTCTGCACACCCAAGGCCCGGTCACCGGGGGCGGCGTCGGCGGGCCCGGGCTCGGCCCGCTCGCCCTCCGCGCCCCCGCCCTGCTCACCCTGGCCGGGCTGCTGACGGCTGCCGCCCTGGGCTGGCTGCTCTGGCTGCTGACCTTCTCCTGGCTCGGCTGGGACACCCTCCTGCCGCGCGTCCTGCGCCGGTTCTCGCAGGCCGCACTCGCCGTGGCGGCCCTGGTCACGCTCGGCGTCCTGGCCGTACCCGGGCTGGCCTGGGGCGCGGTCCGGCTGCAACAGGCGCTCGCCGTCGGCGCACGGCAGACCGGCGCCGGCATAAGCGCCACCGTGCTGCTCAGCTACCTGGCCCTGCTGCTCGGGATCCTCTGGCACGGCCGGCACGCCATCGAACAAGGGGCGGCGGTGCTCGGCGGGCTGGTCCGCGGCACCCGGCGGATCGGCGGCAGCCTCACCGGGCGGATCGCCGAGTACCTGGTGCTTTGGTCGGCGCTGGCCGCGCTCACCGCGGGCGCGCTGCTGGCGCTCGGCTGGGCGGTGGCCACCGGGCACGCCTGGCCGCCGGCCGCGCAGCTCCTGCTGCCCCTGGTCCTCGGCACCGTCGGCCTCAACCTCGACCAGACCTGGATGGGCCTGCACCCCTTCTACCGTCGGCGCCTCGCCGCCGCGTTCGCCGTCCGCCGCTCGGTCGAGCGCGGTGCCGGTGGCCAGGACGGTGCCGGCGACGGTGCCGGTGCCGGTGCCGGTGCCGGTGCCGGTGACCGTGACGGCGGGGAGGTGCTCGCCCGGCCGTACCACTTCTTCCGCGAGCAGACCCGCCTCAGCCACTACGGCGCCCGGCACCCCGACTTCCCGCAGGTGATCTTCGCCGCGGCGGCCAACCTCTCCGGCAACGCGCGCACGCCGCCCGGCCGCCGGGCGGTCTCGTTCACCTTCTCGTCCGACTACGTGGGCGGACCGGACGTCGGGTACGCCCGCACCGACCTGCTGGAGCGACGCACCCGGCGGCACATCGGCCGGGACCTCACGGTGCAGTCCGCGATGGCCGTCTCCGGCGCGGCGTTCTCGTCCGCGATGGGCCGTCAGTCGCGCGGCTACCAGGGGCTGTTCGCGATCACCAACGCGCGGCTCGGGACCTGGCTGCCCAACCCGGCGGCGCTCGCCCCGCTCTGGGCCGCCGACCGGGACTGGCGGTACGCGCCGCAGCCCGCCGTCCGCCGGCTCCCCTACCAGCTGCGCGAGGTCTGCGGCCGGTACCCGATGGACGCGCGGTTCCTGCTCACCACCGACGGCGGCCACTACGAGAACCTCGGACTCGTCGAACTCCTGCGGCACGGCGTGCGGACGGCGGTCTGCATCGACGCCAGCGGCGACTCGACCTTCGCCGCCACCCTGGCGGCGGCGATCACCCTGGCCCGCGAGGAGCTGGGCATCACCATCACCCTCCGCGAACCGGACCTGCTGATCCCGGGCAGCGCCGGGACCGCGGGCGCCGCCGGGGGCGACCCGCACGGGGGCCCGTCCTCCGACGGGGCCGGGCACCCGCCACTGCGCGGCCTGGCGGCGCGGCTGGCCGACCGGCTCTCCGCCCGGGCGGTGGTCGTCGGTGACATCGAGTACCCGTGGCCGCTCGACCTGGACGACGGCTGCTCCGCGGACGGCGCCGATCCGTCGGCCGCCCGGCGGGGCACGCTGATCGTCGCCCAGGCCGCCCTCACCGCCGGCATGCCGTACGAGTTGCACGCGTACGCGATGACCGACGCGTCCTTCCCGAACGACAGCACCAGCGACCAGTGGTTCGACCACCGGCAGTTCGACGCCTACCAGACCCTCGGCCGGTACCTCGGCGAGCAGGCCGAACCCGCAGTGAAGGCGGCCCTGTCCGGCGCCGGGCCGAGAGCCACGTCCGGGACCCGGGCCGGTTCGGGCTCCGGAACCGGGACCGGGACCCCGGCCGGGACCGCCGCCGATACCGCCGCCGGGGCCGCCCCCGGCACCGGACCGCCGCCCCCGCCGGGGGCCACGTCGGTTCCTCTGCCCGGGCCCGCTCCGGCGCCGGACGCCGAGGTGGCGGGCGGTCCGCCGACCGGTCCTCCCGCCCCGCCCGATCGGGCGCGCGGCCGGCGACCATGAGGGTGCTCGCTTGACTCGTGCCCGTTCCGTCGGGAAGGATCCGGCGCATGGACTCCGGCACCACTCTGGTCTGCCGCCTGCACGTCGATCTCCGACGCCAGGCGAGTTCCATCTGTGCCTGTTGACCCTGTCCTTCCCCGCCGGCCCCTCCCTGTGACACTCCCCAGGACCCGCGCCGCGCACCCGCTCTCCTGACGCGCCTCCCCGTGTGACCCGCCTCCGGCCGCCCCGCCGGCCCGGCGCACCGCACCCGGGCACGGCCGTACCGCCGCCGCACGGCACCACCCAGCGCCCGCCTTCCCCGAGGACACCCACATGAGCCTGGACCTCGCCACCGACACGCTCGCCTCCGCCGTATCCGTCGCATCCGCCGCCGCCACCTCGGCTGCGGCGTCCCCTGCCACCGCCTCCCCGGCCGCGTCCGTCCCCGGCGCCCCCGTTCCCGGCACGTCCGCTTCCGGCACGTCCGCTGCCGGCGCCCCCGTCACCGGCACCTCCACCGCCGGCGCCGACGCTCCCGGCGGCAGCGCGGCCGGGAGAGCGACCGGCACGGCGGCCCCGACCGGGTCCGGCACCGTCGTCACCGAGGAGGGCCGGGTACCGCTCACCCCGAGCACGCTGCGGGCCGTCGTCCGCGAGCTGGCCGAGCAGCCCGACCAGTGGATCCACCACGTCCGGCTCTCCACCGAGGAGCGCTGGTACCGGCGGCTGGTCGCCGACGACGACCACGAGGTCTGGCTGATCAGCTGGCTGCCCGGCCAGTCGACCGGGTTCCACGACCACGGCGGCTCGCGCGGCGCGTTCACCGTGGCGCTGGGCGAGCTGGAGGAGCTGTCGCTCGGCGGCCCGGAGCAGGGCCTGCTGATCCGCCGGATCCAGTCCGGAACCACCCGCGCGTTCGGGCCCGAGTACGTGCACGACGTCCGCAACACCGCGTCCGGACCGGCGGTCACGCTGCACGCGTACTCGCCGCCGCTCAGCTCCATGGCGCACTACGAACTGCGGGCCGGCGGCCTGGTCCGCACCTCCGAGGAAGGACCCGAACAGTGGTGACCACGATCGACGACCTGGTGGCGCGCTCCCGTGAGGGGGTCCACCGGCCGGGGGCCGAGGAGGCCTACCGGGCCCAGCTGGACGGCGCCCTGCTGGTGGACATCCGGCCGGCGGCGCAGCGGGCGGCCGAGGGGGAGATCCCGGGCTCGCTGATCATCGAGCGGAACGTGCTGGAGTGGCGGCTCGACCCGACGGGCAGTCACCGGATCCCGGAGGCCGCGGGACACGACGTGGCGGTGGTCGTGGTCTGCTCGGAGGGGTACGCGTCGAGCCTGGCGGCCGCCTCGCTGCGCGAGCTGGGTCTGCACCGGGCGACCGACCTCGACGGCGGTTTCGTCGGGTGGGCCGCCGCCGGACTGCCGACGCGTCAGGGCGGCTGATCCCGCGCCAGGACCGTGAAACCGGCGCCGCAGGACGCCGCCGATCCGCCGGCCTCGACGCCGCTGGATCGTCCGCCGTCCTGCGGCGGCCGGGAAATCAGGGACAGGAGGTTCATGAGGTCATAGGCTGATCGGAGTTTCAGCCGGTTCGATACTGGGCAGCCACGCGGGCGGAGGAACGCCCGGGCAGACGACGACGTCACACGCCGCAGTTTGTCGACAAAACGCCACCGACCCGACCGTCCGTCACTCTCCCACCGCCTATCGACCGACCTACACCACCATCGGCGCCGCCACCGGGGGCCGCCGAGACGAGGAAACTCCCCGTGATCAGATTCGACGGCGCGGGCAAGCGCCACCCCGACGGCACCATCGCCGTCGAGGGCCTCGACCTCGACGTCCCCACCGGGCGCACGACCGTGCTGGTCGGCCCGTCCGGCTGCGGCAAGACGACCCTGCTGCGCATGGTCAACCGCATGGTCGAGCCGACCTCGGGGCGGGTCCTGCTGGACGGGGACGACGTCGCCCGCCTGGACCCGGCCAAACTGCGGCGCGGCATCGGGTACGTGATCCAGCAGGCCGGGCTGTTCCCGCACCGGCGGGTGATCGACAACATCGCGACCGTCCCCTACCTGCTCGGCTGGGACCGGAAGAAGGCCCGCGCCAGGGCGGCCGAGCTGCTCGACCTGGTCGGGCTCGCGCCCGAGACCGCCAAGCGGTACCCGTTCCAGCTCTCCGGCGGCCAGCAGCAGCGGGTCGGCGTCGCCCGGGCGCTGGCCGCCGACCCGCCGGTCCTGCTGATGGACGAACCGTTCAGCGCCGTCGACCCGGTGGTGCGGGCCGGGCTCCAGGAGGAACTGCTGCGGCTCCAGTCCGAGCTCCACAAGACCGTCCTGTTCGTCACCCACGACATCGAGGAGGCCGTCCGGCTCGGCGACCAGGTCGTGGTGCTGCGCGAGCAGGGCCGGATCGCCCAGCTCGCCGACCCGCACACGCTGCTCACCGCGCCCGCCGACGAGGACGTCGCCGCGTTCCTCGGCCGTGACCGGGGCCTGCGCGGGCTCGGCCTGCGCTCCGCACGCACCGTCGCCGTGCACCCGGTCCACGACGGGCCGAGGTACGGCGGCTGGGAGCTGGCGCTGGACGACGAGCGCCGGCCGATCGGCTGGATCGACCGGGACGCGGCCTCCGCCGTCCTGCACCCGGCGCCCGGGTTCCACCCCGAGGCCGACACCCTGCGCGGCGCACTGGACGCCGCCGTGCTGTCCCCCTCCGGGGTCGCGGTCGCACTGGACGCCGACGGCCGGGCCACCGGCACGGCGGACCGGGAGGCCGTCCTGGCCGCGCTCGCCGGGGCGCCGACGGTGACGGTCGGACGATCCGCCGGGCCCGGCGGGCCGGACGTGGCCACGCGCTCCGGCGGCGCCGGAACCGGAGCAGGCGAGGCACGGGCGGGCGAGGCCGGAAGCGGAAGCGGAAGCGGAAGCGGAAGCGGAAGCGACGCGGACGGAGCCGGCGGTGGACGATGAACCGATCATCCGCTGGTACTGGATCGGCGACCATCTCGGCTACCTCGGCGACCTGCTGGCCGACCACGCCGTCATCGCGCTGCTCCCGGTGCTGATCGGCCTGCTGCTGGCGATCCCGCTCGGCCTCGCCTGCACCCGCTTCCCCCGCCTGTACCAGCCGCTCGCCGCCGTCTTCAACATCGTCTACGCCCTGCCCTCGCTGGCCGTCTTCGTGGTGCTCATCCCCTACACCGGGCTGGCCACCCAGGCCACCGTGATGATCCCGCTCACCTTCTACGCGGTCGCCGTCCTGCTGCCGACCACCGTGGACGGCCTGCGCGCCGTCCCGGACGCGGTCCGGCAGGCGGCCACCGCCATGGGCTACGGGCCGTGGCACCGGCTGGCCGCCGTCGAGCTGCCCGCCTCCGTGCCGTACCTGGTGGCCGGCCTGCGGGTCGCCGCGGTCTCCAGCATCTCGCTCGCCTCGGTCGGCGCCCTGGTCGGCCGCGGCGGGCTCGGCTACCTCTTCATCGACGGGTTCCAGCGCACCTTCCCGACGCCGATCGTGGCCGGCATCGTACTGATCGCCGTACTCGCCCTGGCCGTGGACCTCGTGCTCGTCGGCGCCCGCCGCGTGCTCGCGCCCTGGGCCGTCCGGGAGAAGGGGGCGGGCCGGTGAACTGGCTCAGCTGGCTGGGGGACTTCTTCTCCGCCCCGGACCGCCGGAGCGGTCCGAACGCGATCGTCCACCGGATCGCCGAACACCTGCTGCTCTCCGGCGAGGCGCTGCTGTACGCCGCGGTGCTGGCCGTCCCGCTCGGACTGCTGATCGGCTACACCGGACGGGGCGTCACCGTGGTCACCGCGATGGCCGGCGCCGCCCGCGCCCTGCCGACGCTCGGGCTGGTGACGCTGGCGGTGCTGCTGGCGGGGGTCGGCGACACCGCCGTCCTGTTCCCGCTGGTCGCGCTGGCCGCGCCGCCGCTGCTGGTCGCGGCGGTCGAGGGGGTGCGCGGCACCGACCCGGACGTCCGGGACGCGGCGCGGGGCGTCGGGCTGACGCACCCGCAGGTGCTGTGGCAGGTCTGCCTGCCGTCCTCCCTCCCCACCCTGCTGGCCGGCTTCCGGACGGCGACCGTCCAGGTCATCGCGACCGCGACGGTGGCCGCCTACGTCGGGCTCGGCGGGCTCGGCCGGTACGTCATCGACGGCCTGGCCACCCGGGACTTCGCGATGACGATCGGCGGCGCGCTGCTGGTCGTGCTGCTCGCCGTCGCCGCCCAGTTGTTCTTCGCCCTGCTCGCCCGGTACGCGCTGCCTCCCGGCCTGCGCGCACAGCAGCGGGCCGCGTCGCGGCAGCCGTCGTGACGCCGGACGGCCACCGGAGCGCCCGGGAGGACCGGGCCCTCCGGGCGGCCCGTGCCGCCCGGGGCGCGCCGCGACAGCTCCGCGTTCCGGCCGCCCCGGGCCTCCCGGGGCGGCCGGAGCCCCCACGTCCTCAGACTCCCGACGCACCTGACACCCGACACGTACATCCCGAAAGGACCCATATCACCATGTCGACATCCGTGCCGCGCAGAGCAACCGGCCACCGGGCCGCCGCCCTCGCCGCCCTGGCCGCACTCGCCCTCACCGCCACCGCCTGCGGCTCCTCCGGCGGCGACCCGCTGGCCGCCGCACCCTCGACGGCCGGCGGCTCCGCCGCGACGGGCGCGGGGTCCGGTGGCACGGTGGTGGTCGGCTCGGCCAACTTCCCCGAGAACGTGCTGCTCGGCTCGATCTACTCGCAGGCGCTCAAGGCCAAGGGCGTCAAGGTCGAGGAGAAGTTCAACATCGGCAGCCGCGAGGTGCTCTACGGGCAGCTGCAGAACGGCAGCCTGACCGTCCTGCCCGAGTACAACGGCGCCCTGCTCGCCTACCTCGGCGGCAAGACGGCCGAGCCCACCAAGGACGCGGTCAACGCCGAGCTGGCGAAGACGCTGCCGGCCTCGCTGGCGATCCTCGACTCCTCCCCCGCCGAGGACAAGGACACCCTGAGCGTCAGCCAGGAGAGCGCCGACAAGTACGGCCTCAAGAGCATCGCCGACCTGGCCGGAAAGGCGGGCGAGTTCACCATCGGCGGCCCGCCGGAGTTCAAGTCGCGCCAGGAGCAGCCGCTCAAGGACGTCTACGGGCTGACCTTCAAGGAGTGGAAGCCCACCGGCGAGACCACCGCCAACGCCGTGAAGGACGGGTCGATCCAGGTCGGCAACGTCTTCTCCACCGACCCGAAGATCGCCCAGCTGAAGCTCGTCGCGCTCACCGACCCGAAGAACCTGTTCGGTGCGCAGAACGTCACCCCGCTGGTCAACAAGGCGAAGGTGGACGCGACGTCGTCGGCCGCGCTCAACGCGGTGTCGGCCAAGCTGGACACGGCCGGCCTGCTGGCGCTGATGAAGAAGGTCGCGATCGACAAGGAGGACCCGTCGGCGGTGGCCAAGGACTGGCTGAAGAGCAACGGGCTCGGCTGACACCGCGTCGCGCGGGGCCGGTCGGGAGGACGGCCCCGCGCGCGGGCGGATCACCCTTGCGCGGACACCTCCGGGGCGAACACCCGGCGCGGGCCTCTCGCGGCCGGACCGCGCCCGCCGCCCTGCCGTCCCCCGTCGCCCCCTGCCGTCCCTCGCCGTCGAGCGCCGATCGGAGCGCCACCCGAGCCGTCCGGAGCGCCACCCGGAGCCGCCGGGTGACCACCGCCCGACCGGGCCGGTGACCTGGATCTCCGGTTCGGCAGATCTTCCCCTGAGCGGCGCGGACATGACAGTGTGACGGCATGCGCACTCGTCTCCTCGCCGCCACCCTCACGGCATTCGCCGCGGTGAGCCTCGCCGCCTGCTCCGGCTCGGAGTCCGGCACCACCGCGGCCGGCGCCTCCGCATCCGGCACCCCCGCCACGTCCACCGGCGGCACACCGGCCGCCACCGCGTCCGCCCCGGCCCCCGCCACCGGCGCGACCACCGGCGGGGGCACGTCCGCCGGAGCCCCGACCGGGTCCGCGACCGGCGCCCCGCCCACCCCGGCGGCCACCCCGGACGCTCCGGGCGCCACCGCGCCCGGCGGGACCGCCGCTCCCGCCCCGAGCGCCCCCGCCCCCGCCGACTCCCCGGGGGCCCCGGTCTCCGCACCGCCCAAGCCGGCCCCGCCCACGGACGCGGGCCTGCCGAGCAAGCCGGCCGCCGACGTCTCCGCCCAACTGGTCGCCGCGCTGGACGCGATCGACCCGGCGATCGTGGGCGGCAAACCGGAGCAGGCCGTCGACAGGGCTCGCGCCCAGTGCCAGTCGATGTACCAGTTCCCCAAGGACAGGGCCAAGCTGGTCGAGCTCGCCGACCAGCGGTTCACCACACCCGACCGTCCTCAGGGTTTCGGCGCCGAGAAGGCGGAGAAGATCCTCGACGCACTGCGCTCCACCCTCTGCCCGCCGGCCTGAGCCGGTCCGGCAGACCCTGGACGGCCCGGTGTCCTGAGCGCCGGGCCGCCGTGGCCGCGCGCGTCGACCAGCGCGCGGCCACGGCACCCGCATGCCCGGCGCCCGCACGCCCGCCGTCAGCGGGCGGCCTGCGCCACCACCCGCGCGTCCGGCGCCGGCGCGCCCGGACGGCGGACGGGGCCGCAGAGCGCCGGCCGTGAACCGTACCCGGCGCCGCCCACCGCCGCGCCGGCCGTTGCCGTGACCACACCGGCGGACGGCGGCACGAACCACCCGGCCCACCGCCGGCCCCGGCCCGCCGGCAGGCCGGATCACGGCCACGAGGTGGGCGCACATGCTCCGCTGACGAACTGTTAGGAGTCTTGACAGACGAGTGGTCTAGTCCAACCATAAGCATGTCGATCCGACCGGGATGCACTGTGGGGGTGTGACCACCGGCGGCTGAGGCACTGCCATGCCCTGCCATGCTCCACCCCCAGACCCGCTGCGGCGTCCGCGCGTTCGCGCACCGCCGGCCGTCCGTGCCGCGTGTCCACGGGGTGCGCATGCCCGCTCCGCCGCCCCCGCCGCACGGTTCGCATCTCCCGCTCCACAGTGCCCCGCTCCACGGCCCCCACCGTTCGACCGTTCCGCCGCGAAACTCCGCACACTTCACCAACGTCCGGCCCCACCAAGTCTGTTGGAGAACCAATGCGTCTACGCAGAACGATTCAGGCCGCCCTGACGGCCTGTGTCACCCTGGCCGCCTCGGCCGGAATCGTCGCCGCCGGGGCGACCACCGCGGGAGCGGCCCCCACGGCAGCGACCACCTCGTCGGTCTCCGCCTCGGCCGCCGCCACCCCGCTGCCCACCCGGGTGTTCGCCCCCTACTTCGAGGCCTGGACCGGCGAGAGCCCGGCCACCCTGGCCGCCCAGTCCGGTGCCAAGCACCTGACGATGGCGTTCCTGCAGACCGCGACCAAGGGCTCGTGCACGCCGTACTGGAACGGCGACACCTCGCTGCCGGTCGCCCAGTCCTCGTTCGGCGCCGACATCGCCACCATCCGCGCCAACGGCGGCGACGTCATCCCGTCCTTCGGCGGCTACACCGCCGACACCACCGGCACCGAGCTGGCCGACAGCTGCACCGACGTCAACCAGATCGCCGCCGCGTACCAGAAGCTGATCACCACGTACGAGATCAGCCGGATCGACCTCGACATCGAGGTCGACTCGCTGGACAACACCGCGGGCATCGACCGCCGCAACAAGGCGATCAAGGTGGTGCAGGACTGGGCCGCCGCCAACGGCCGGCAGATCCAGTTCTCCTACACCCTGCCGACCACGCCGACCGGCCTGGCCGCCAGCGGCCTCGCGGTGCTGCGGAACGCGGTCACCAACAACGCCCGGATCGACGTCGTCAACCTGATGACCTTCGACTACTACGACAACGCCCAGCACGACATGGCCGCCGACACCCAGACCGCGGCGACCGGCCTCTACAACCAGCTGGCCCGGCTGTACCCGACCAAGACGCCCGCCCAGCTGTGGGGCTCCATCGGCGTCACCGAGATGATCGGCGTCGACGACTTCGGTCCGGCCGAGACCTTCACGCTCGCCAACGCGACCACCGTCTACAACTGGGCGGTCTCGAAGGGCATCAACACCCTGTCGTTCTGGGCGCTGCAGCGCGACAACGGCAGCTGCCCGGGCGCCACCGCCCGTGACAACTGCTCCGGGATCAGCCAGAACACCTGGGACTTCACCAAGATCTTCAAGGCGTTCACCAGCAACACCCAGCCGACGAACGACTTCTCGGTCGGCGTGAGCCCCGACTCGGGTTCGGTGGTGGCCGGTTCGTCGACCAGCGCGAACATCACCACCGCCGTCACCACCGGTTCGGCGCAGAGCGTCAGCCTCACCGTCACGGGTGCCCCGGCCGGTGTCAACGCCACCGCCACCCCCGGCAGCGTCACCGCCGGCTCCCCCGCCACGCTCAACATCACCACGGCGGGCACCACCACACCCGGCACCTACCCGCTCACCATCACCGGCACCGCCCCCTCCGGCACCCACACCAGCACCTACACGCTGAAGGTGACGAGCACCCAGCCCGGGAACGACTTCTCGGTCGGCGTGAACCCGGTCTCCGGCACGGTCACGGCCGGTGCGGGCACCAGCGCGAACATCACCACCGCCGTGACGTCGGGTTCGGCGCAGAGCGTCAGCCTCACCGTCTCCGGTGCCCCGGCCGGCGTCAACGCCACCGCCACCCCCGGCAGCGTCACCGCCGGCTCCCCCGCCACGCTCAACATCACCACGGCGGGCACCACCACACCCGGCACCTACCCGCTCACCATCACCGGCACCGCCCCCTCCGGCACCCACACCAGCACCTACACGCTGACCGTCACCGGCGTCACCCCGCCCGGCGGCCTGGTCAACGGTGGCCTGGAGACCGGCAGCCTCGGTCCGTGGACCTGCCAGAGCGGCGGCTCCGTGGTGAGCACCCCGGCCCACTCCGGGTCCTACGCGCTCCAGGTCGCGGCCAGTGCCTCGCAGACCGGCCAGTGCCAGCAGACCGTCACGCTGGCGCCCAACAAGGCCTACACGCTGACCGGTTGGGTCCAGGGCAGCTACGCCTACCTCGGCGTGAGCGGCGGTGCCACCGGCTCCGCCTGGACCAGCGCGAGCGGCTGGACCAAGCTCACCGTGCCGTTCACCACCGGCGCCTCCGGCACCGCCACGGTGTACCTGCACGGCTGGTACGGCCAGGGCAATGTCTTCGGCGACGACTTCTCCATCGCCTGACGGCACGACAGCCGGCGACGGCCTGAAGCCGACGGCTGACGGCTGACGGCCTATTCCGTCGGAGGACGGACGAGCCCGGCCGCCCCGTCAGGGGTGCCGCTCAGGGGTGCCGCGACCACGCGTCGCGGCACCCCTGACGCGGTTCCTGCCGGAGTACCGCGGCACCCGCGGGACCAGGGCCGCAGGCCGGCGCGGCGCGCTGCCGCGAAGGCAGCGGCCCGGCCGCCCCACGGGGGACGGGCGGGCCGGCCGGGCGCGTTCCCCGCCCCGCTACGCGACGGCCGGCTTCGGGGCGTCGGCCGGGGTCGACCTCCCGGGGCGGCAGAGGACGGCGTAGGACGTGGCGGCCAGCACCGAGCAGCAGAGCACGACGATCGCGAGCAGGACCGCCGACGGCTTGCCGCCCAGGCTGCTGAGCGGGGCGACGATCGCGCCGCAGAGAAACGTTCCTGTGCCGATGAGGGCGGAGGCGGAACCGGCGGCCTTCGGGGCGACCAGGCTCAGGGCGCGGGCGGCGGAGTTCGGGAGGACGATGCCGAGGCTGCCCATCATCACGAAGAGCGAGGCGCAGAAGGCGACCAGCCCGAGGTCCCAGACCGCGGTGACGAGGAACAGGGACACGCCCGCCGCGATGGACGTTCCGAGGCCCACCGTCATCAGCGTCCCGGCCGTGAAGCGGTGGGCGAGGACGCGGCCGTTCAACTGGGTGACACCGACGATCGCCAGCGAGTTGAGCCCGAACAGCAGGCTGTAGGTCTGCGGGGACACGTGGTAGACCTGCTGGAGCACCACCGAGGAGCCGCTGATGTAGCCGAACAGCGAGCCGAAGGCGAAGGTGCTGGTCAGCGCGAGGCCGAGGAACGGCAGCCGGCGCAGGAGTCCGCCCATCGTGTGCAGCGTCGTCCCCAGACCCCCGCCGTGCCGGGCGGAGGCCGGGAGGGTCTCCCGGAGGGCGGCGAAGGCGATCAGGGTGAGCAGCAGGCCGAGGACGGCCAGCGCCCCGAAGGTGCCGCGCCAGGAGGTGACGCGGAGGAGCTGGGCGCCGACGAGGGGCGCGAGGATCGGCGCCAGTCCGGATATCAGGGTGATCGAGGCGAGGAAGCGGATCATCGCGACGCCCTCGAAGCGGTCGCGGGCCACGGCGCGGCCGATGACGAGCCCGGCGGCACCGGCGGCGCCCTGGACGAAGCGGCTGGCGATCAGGACGGGCAGGTTGGGCGCGATCACGCAGACGATGCTGGCGACGGTGTAGACGACGAGGCCCGCGAGCAGGGGCGGGCGGCGGCCGAGGCGGTCACTGAGCGGTCCGAAGATCAGCTGGCCGGCGGCGACGCCGAACATCGAGAAGGTGAGGGTGAGCTGCACGGCTGCCGGTTCGGCGACGAGGTCCTCGGCGATCGCGGGGAGGCCCGGCAGGTAGAGATCGGTGGTGAGGGGGCCGAGGGCGACCAGGCCGCCGAGGACGGCGATGGTGGCGCGGCCGGGGGCGTCTGCGGTTCCGGGGTCGGTGGGGGCGGCGGGAGCGGTCGACGTGTCACCGGCGGGGCCGGCGGTCGAACCAGGCATGGGGCTCCTCTCGGAACGAACGCGGGAGTCGTGCTCGCTCCGTCCTACCCCAGCGGCCCGGCGCCCCGACAGTCGGGGTCCGCCGCGTGGCCCACGGCCCTCCCTCCGCCGCCCCCTGCCGACCGGGGGGCGGGCCCGTCGGTGCGGGGTCGTCGGGCGGGCCCGTCAGTGCGCGACGCGCTCGGCCCGCAGGGCGGCCTGGACGGCGGCGCCGTCCTGCCACGCGTAGAGCCGGTTGCCCGTCAGGGTCACGTTGTAGTGGCCGCAGGAGCCGGTGACCTTCGAGACGACGCCCTCCGGGAACCAGCCCGCCTTGAGGGTGGCCGGTGCCGGGTGGCCACCGCGGCCGGATGCGGTGGCGGTGCACCCGGCGGGCAGCCTGCCCTCCGGCAGGGTGGCGATCAGCAGGCGGTCGTCGCCGGTGGTCGAGGCCAGGTACCGGACGGAGGAGGCGTTGTCCGGCAGCCAGGTCGGCACCGAGTGGCGGCCGGCCTTGGCCTCGCTGCCGCTGGCGTAACTGGACTGCTCCTGGTGCCGGCCGTCGTACCAGTCGACGACCCGAGGTCCGACCGCCACGGCCGCGGCGGCGACGGCCATGCCGGTGCCGGCCACTCCGAGTACGACCTTGCCCACGATGCCGTTCATGCCCGCCTGCCCTCTCCTCCTGTGGTGCCGCCCCGTGCGGCACCGCCACCACTGCTGTGCGGCGCGCCGTGCGACACCGCCCGCCCGGGCCGTTGCCCGAGCCGTTCTCCGGACCACTGCCCGGAGCACTTCCGTACCTCTGCCGGAACCGCTGTCCCCCGCGGCCGTCGCCGACCCGGTCCGGGGGCCGGCGCTCCGGTTGTCTCCCATCCTGGCCCGTCCGCCCCTGTCGGGACGTCACCAGCAAGTCGCGACCGTCCGCCGTCCTTGGGGGGTACGCCCTCCACCTTCAGGCGTACGCGAGGCCGTCCGGTCTAGGGGTTCACCCTGGTCGAGCCTGGCCCGGACGGGGCCGGGGCGCACCCGGCCGGGGCCGCCCGGGTGCGCGGGCCACCCGCTTGCCGGACACCGCACCGGGCCCGGCGTACCGGGCCCTCGTACCGGGGCCGTCCGACCGTCAGGCCCCGTCAGGCCCCGGCCGGGACGGGCCGGGCGACGGGGAACGGACGGCCGTCCAGGGTCCAGTGCGGGTCGATCGGCCGGCCGAGGGCCGCGTACACCTGGGCGGCGACGTCCGGGTGGCGGATCTCGCCGGTGGGCGGCGCGGCGGGGATGTCCGGCCCCGCGCAGGCGACCCAGGCGGTGCGCTCCTCGGGGGTGCGTCCGCCGTGGCCCCCGGCGTCGACGTGGCCGTGGTCCGTGACGACGATGATCGTCCACGCCTCGTCGGCGTAGCCGGGCCTGGCCCGGACCGCGTCGAGCAGGCGGCCGAGCCGTTCGTCGGCGGTGCGCATCGAGGCGCGGTACTCGTCCCCGCAGCCGAGGAAGTGGGCCGTCTCGTCGACGGCGCCGAGGTAGACGAAGGAGGCCTCCGGGTCGGCGGCGCGCAGGACGTCGACGGCCTCCCGGGTGACCTCCTCGTCGACGGCCTCCCAGGCTTCGGGGGTGTCCTCGGCGGGGGCGACGTAGCTGAGCCGGCCGGGTGCGCGGAACAACGGTCCGCCGGACTCGCCGATCACCAGCGGGTCCCAGCCGGCCGCGACGTAGGTGCGGCGGCGGTCCTGCCGGGCCAGCCGGGTGGTGAAGTCGGGGAAGACGTCGAGCCGGTTGCCGCCCAGGTGGTTGCCCCAGACGCCGTGCTTGGCGGGTTCGACGCCGGTGACGACGGTGGCCCAGCAGGGCCCCGACATGGTGGGCGTGGACTCCGCCACCGTGACGGGCGCCAGGAAGCCGGCCCCCGCGACCTCCGCCAGCCTCGGCATCGGGACCTGCTCCAGCAGGTCGTACCGGACGCCGTCGATTCCGACGACGAGGACCCGGGGCCGGGGGCGAGGCAGCGGTGGTACGGACATGAGGGCGGTGGTTCCTTTCGCGGTGCGGGTGCCGGACCCGCCCGCGAGGGCGTCACCGACCGCGTCATGCTTCACGCCTTTCCGGACCACCAGGTGTCCTCCGGCACAACGCCGGGTGGCCGTGCGGCGTCCGGTGTCACCGCGCGCGGGTCGTCGGATCGGGCGGCCGGGAGCCCGAACGGCCCGGTCACGACGCGGGCCTGAACTCGTGGACGACCTCGATGCGGCCGACGATGTGCCGGTTGAACTCGGGCAACTCCTCTGCGGGCACCCAGAGTTCGAGGATCGTCCGGCCGCCGGCCCGCCGCACGGGATAGCGGGCGAGGAACGCGGTCTCCACCTCGAACCGCGTGACGTAGCCGACCCCGGACGCGGGGACGTTCCAGTCGCGGGCGATGCGGATCGCGTAGTCCTCGTTCAGCACCGGGTAGAAGATCGGCTGGTCGGGGAGGCGGGGCGGCCAGGCGCGCCGGTCCGCGGCCTCGACCAGGGCCAGCTCCGCGGGACCGGTCGGGCGCCAGAGGGTCGTGGTGGGCGTGGCTGGGGTGACGGGCTGCGCCGTCGGGCCGTTCATGGTCACCGAAGGTATCCACGAACGGCCCGGCGGACGAACCGTTTTCCCGTGCGGTGCCGCCGCGGACGCCGCGCGGGACCGGCCCGGACCCGGCCGGTGGCGACGGTCCGCAGCCGGGACCGGCCGTCAGCGGTAGGCCGACTCTCCGGTGATGGTCTCCCCGAGGACGAGGGTGTGGATCTCACCGGTGCCCTCGTACGTGAGCACCGATTCGAGGTTGTTGGCGTGCCGCAGAACGGGGTACTCGGTGGTGATCCCGTTGGCGCCGAGCACGGTGCGGGCACTGCGGGCGATCTCGAGCGCGGCACGGACGTTGTTCAGCTTGCCGAAGCTGATGTGCGCCGGGCGGGCCGCCCCCTCGTCCTTGAGCCGGCCGATCCGCAGCGCGACCAGGTACGCCTTCTCGACCTCCAGCATCATCTCCACGAGCTTCTGCTGGGTGAGCTGGAACCCGGCGATCGGCCGGTCGAACTGGATCCGGCTCTTCGCGTAGTCGAGCGCGGTGGTGTAGCAGTCGCGGGCGGCGCCGACCGTACCCCAGAGGATGCCGTAGCGGGCCTCGTTGAGGGAGGAGAGCGGTCCGCGCAGGCCGCTGACGCCGGGCAGGACCGCGTCGGCGGGCAGCACGACCTCGTCGAAGGCCAGTTCGCTGGTGACGGACGCCCGGAGCGAGAGCTTGCCGTGCACGTCGGTCGCCGTGAAGCCGGTCGTGCCGGGTTCGACCAGGAAGCCCCGGACGCCGTCCTCGGTCTGCGCCCAGACGACGGCGACGTCGGAGACGCTGCCGTTGGTGATCCACATCTTGGAGCCGGAGAGCACCCAGTCGGCGTCCTCGCCGGCGCCCTTGCGGCGGGCCCGGGTCCGCATGTTCGCGGGGTCGGAGCCGAAGTCCGGTTCGGTGAGGGCGAAGCAGCCGATGAGTTCACCGGCCGCGAGACCGGGCAGCCAGCGCTGCTTCTGCTCCTCGGACCCGAAGGCGTGGATCGAGCGCATGGCCAGCGAGCCCTGGACGGAGACGAAGCTGCGCAGCCCGGAGTCGGCGGCCTCCAGCTCCATGCAGGCGACGCCGTAGGCGGTGGCGGTGGAGCCGGTACAGCCGTAACCGTCGAGGTGCATGCCGAGGACACCGAGGGCGCCGAGCTCCGGGGCGAGTTCGCGGGCCGGGAAGACGCCCCGCTCGAACCAGTCGCCGACGTGCGGGCGGATCCGCTCGTCGGCGAACCTCCGCACGGTGTCGCGGACGAGCCGCTCCTCGTCGGTGAGCAGGTCACCGACGGCGAGCAGGTCGGCGGGGTCGATCCTGGTCGGCTTCGCCATGGGAGCTCCTTGTTAGTCTCGACGGGTGCCGGTCGCAGCGCTGGGTACCGGCGAGTATTCCGCACGGGCCCTGCCTTCGGAGGGCCGGCGGCGAGGGAGTGAGCATGTACACAGTCCGGCGGCTGGCGGCGGGCGAACTGCGGGACTCGGCGGGGCCACTGGCCGAACTCCTGGTCGACACCGTCGGCAGCGGCTACTCCCTCGGGTTCCTCGCCCCGCTCGACGCCGCCGAGGCCGCCGGCTGGTGGCGGGCCCTGGCCCCGGACGTCGCGGCCGGCCGGCTGCTGGTCTGGGCCGCGCACCACGACGCGGACCACCGGATCGCGGGGACGGTGCAGCTGCGCCCGGCGACCCCCGCCAACGGCCGGCACCGGGCGGAGGTGGCCAAGCTGATGGTGCACCGGGCGGACCGGGGCCGGGGGCTGGCCGGCCGGCTGCTGACGGCACTGGAGTCGGCGGCCGTGGAACACGGGATCCGGACCCTGGTCCTGGACACCGAGACGGGAAGCCCCGCCGAGCGGCTGTACGCGGCGGCGGGCTGGACCCGGGTCGGCACCGTGCCGGACTACGCGACCGACCCGTCCGGGACGCCGCACGCGACGACCGTCTTCTACAAGGCACTGCCCGCGGAACCGGCCGCCGGGGCGGACGTCCGCCCCGGCCGGGACAAGCTCTAGGATGACCGCTCTCGCACACGGGCGGGATGCGGGGGGACGTGACGAGACGTGAGGGGTGGACCGTGACGCGTTGGGCATTGGTCGTCCAGGAGACCGACGGAATAGGCGACGACCGGATCTGGGGCACCAAGGTGCTCGCCGAGATCGAGGGCAGCCGCGAGGACGCCCTCGCCGAACTGCGGAAGCTGGTCCCGTCGTACACGCCGCAGCACCCGTTCAACAGCCGCCGGCGCACGCTGCTGCGGGACGGCGACACCTACATGCTGATCTCCCGGGGGAGCATGCGGGACTACCACTGCGTCTTCAAGGTGTGGGAGCTGCTGTGGGACAGCAAGCGCCCGGAGGTCCAGCAGGAGCGGCTCACCGACGGAACCCGCTGAGCATCGGCTCAGGAGACCCCGGCGAGCCGGAGCAGCGCCGTGGTCGCGGCGGCCGCCACCACCACGAGCGGGAACGGCGCGCGGCGCAGCACGAGGACCCCGGCCACCAGGACGCCGGCGGGGCGGGCCCAGCCCGCGAAGTCGTGGCCCTGCGTGAAGGTTCCGGTGGCGACCAGGGCGACCAGCAGGACGGCGGCGGCCACGGCGAGCAGGTGGCGTACGCGGTCCGAGACGGTGAGCCGGTCACCGAGCAGCGGGCCGGCGATCCGGAACGCGTAGGTGCCGGCGGCCAGCAGCAGGACGGCGAGCAGGGGCATCAGTGGACCTCCTCGGCGAGGGGGGTCGGCCGGCTGCGGTCGGCCGCACCTCCGGCACTGTCGGCGGGGGCGGACGGGGCCGCGTCGCCGGACGGGCCGGCCTTCGCGGCGGAGTCCGAAGGGCAGCCGGCCGGGTCCGCGGGGACGGCGGTATCGGCGGGCCGGGCGGGATCGGCGGGGCGCCGGGCGAACAGCAGGCCGGCCAGGGCGAGCAGGACCGGGACGCCGGCCGGCAGGAACGGCGTGGCGGCCACCGCGACCACGGCGCCGGCCAGGGCGGCCGTCCGGGTGCGGGGGTCGGTGAGCGACGGCAGGACCAGGGCGAGCAGCACGGCCGGGAAGGCCGCGTCGAGACCGAGCGCGTCGGTGTCACCGATCATTCCGCCGGCCGCGGCGCCGACCAGCACGGAGGCGTTCCAGACGCCGAACAGGGCGAGGCCGCAGACCCAGTACGCGGCCCGGCGCCGCCGCCGGTCGGGCTGGAGCAGGGTGAAGGCGACGGACTCGTCGGTCAGGAGCTGCGCGCCCAGCAGTCTCCGCCACCAGGGGCCGTCGAGCACGCCGGCGACGGTGAAGCCGAAGGGCAGCAGGCGCGCGTTGAGCACCAGTCCGGTGGCGACGGCGGCGAGCGCGCCGCCGCCGGAGAGGACGACACCGATGGCCGCGAACTGGGCACCACCGGCGAAGACGAGGACGGACATGACGACCGGCACCCAGAGCGGGAGACCACCGGAGACGGTGATCGCCCCGAACGAGGCGCCGACCAGGGCGTCGGCGAGACAGACCAGGGCGATGTCACGGAGCGTGGAACGTTCCAGGGTTCGGAGGAGCGAACGCATGTCCAGTAGAGTGAACCCCATGGCTGCCGTTCGTCAAGGCGAACGCTTGGACCTGTGGAGCGAACGCGGATGAGTGACACCAGCGACGGGATCCCCCCGACCGACCGCCCTGCCCGGCCCTCCGGTGCCGGCGCCGGCAGCGGCCAGGGATCACACCCGGGCTCCGCCACCGGATCGGAGCTGATCGGGCTGATCGCGGCGTCCATCCGGCGCGAGCGCGAGCGCACCGGCCTGTCGATGGCCGAGCTGGCCCGGCGCGCGGGGATCGCCAAGTCGACGCTCTCGCAACTGGAGTCGGGCGCCGGCAATCCCAGCGTCGAGACGCTCTGGGCGCTCGGCGTCGCCCTGGACGTGCCGTTCAGCCGGCTCGTCGACCCGCCGCGCCCGGTGGTCCGGGTGGTGCGGGCAGGCGAGGGCCCGGTCACCCACTCCGAGCGGGCCGACTACGCCGCGACCCTGCTCGCCTCCTGCCCGCCCAACGCCCGCCGCGACATCTACCGGATCGACGCCCAGCCCGGCGAGACCCGGGCCTCCGACCCGCACATGACGGGGACGGTGGAGCACGTCCTGCTGGGTGCCGGACGGGCGCTGGCCGGGCCGACGGAGGCACCGATCGAACTGGGGCCGGGCGACTACGTGAGCTACCCGGGGGACGTCCCGCACGTCTTCCGGGCGCTGGAACCCGGCACCCTCGCGGTGATCGTGATGGAGCACATCTGACCGGACGTCGGACGGGTTCCGTCCGGCTCACACCCGCAGGACCCTCAGGTCCTCAGGTCCTCAGCCCCTCACGCCTTCACGCCCTCACGCCCTCACGCCCTCACGCCCTCACGCCCTCACGCCTTCAGAAGCCGGTCGAGGAAGGGGTTGCCGAAGACCCGGTGCGGGTCGTGCCGGTCGAGCACCGCGATCGCCTCGTCCCACCCGGGCCCGCCGCCGTCCCGGTGGCTGGCGGGGATGACCCGGTCGAGGACGTCCGGGTCCGCCCAGGCCGCGTCCTCGGTGTAGGCCCAGCCCTTCGACCACTCGACGCGCAGACCGGCCCTGGTGCCGTCGAAGGAACGCAGCAGGGCCTGTTCGAGGTCCCTGCCGAAACGGTGCAACCCGGGCGTGTTGGGGAAGCCGAGCACGTCGAGCCAGACGGCGGTGTCCCACTCGGGCCGGTCGGGACGCGGGCGCAGCGCGGAGAGCAGCGGCGGGCGCGCCCCGGGCACCCCGGACCACGCGGGGTCGTCCAGGCCGGTGACCCGGATCTCCACCGCGCCGTTCACCGGGAACTCGCCCCGCGCCCGGTAGGCGTCGAGCAGCGTCCGGTACCGGTCGGCGAACTCGGCCACCACCCACTGGAGATCGGCCCGACGGGCGAGGATCGCGTAGCCGTTGGCGGTGACCCGCAGGGTGGTGGGCCGCACGTACTGGAGCAGGGTGCGGGACGGACCCCAGAGGTCGGAGCGCAGGCCGCCGGCGAGCAGGTGGGTGAGCACCTCGCCGGTGAGCAGGTCGCGGATCAGACCGCCCGAGAGCAGGATGTCGGTGATGTCGCCGGTGAGCGCCACCTTGGCGATCAGGTACTGGAGTTGCCCGAAGAGCGGGGCCACGGCCCAGGAACCGCCGACGAGTTCACCGGCCAGACGGGCGACGGGCTCCGGAATCGAGTCGGAGAAGGGGTAGTTGTAGGGCTCGTCGACGGCGCGGGAGCCGAACGGGCGGGTCGGGGCGACGCTCCAGGTCTTGAGCCAGGGGCGGTCGGTGTAGGCGAACCAGATGGCCTCGGCGCGGCCGTCCCGTTCGACGAAGTCGGCGAAGGTGCGCGGCCGGCCGGCGGTACCGGGCCGGGCGAAGAGTTCGGCGGCCGGGATGTCCAGCCGGCTGACGCAGCGCAGCGGCCGGTCGGCACCGGCCCGGAGGACCACCTCCGTGAGGAACGCCCGGCCGAGGTGGACCAGGAAGGCGGCGCTGTCGGCCTCGGACCGGTCGAAGGTGCGCAGGGCGTACCGGTCGGTGGCCGGGTCGTGGACGACGGCCGTGAGCCGGGTGACCTGGTTGCTGACCGAACCGTAGCCGTGTCCGTCGGGCCGGAGTTCGCCGGCCGCGGGGACGGCGGTGCCGTGGCCGCCGATCGCGAGCACGCCCCCGACGGTCAGTTCGCCCGGGGCCGGCACGGCGGTGAGGCCGAGACCCCGGCCGGCCAGGTGGGCGAGCAGGTCCTCCATGGTGGCGCCGGTCTGGACCCGGACGGTGGTGGGAGAGTCGGCGGTGATCGCGGTGAGGTGGCGGGTGGTGTCCAGCAGCAGGACGCGGGCCGCCCCGGGGGTGCCGTCGGCGACGGTGAGCGGTGCCCAGGTGTGCCGGTACCCCTGGGGGCGCAGCCGCCAGCCGTGGGCGCGCGCCCAGTCGGCGAGCGCGGGGATCTCCTCGGGGGTGCGCGGGGCACAGGTCCAGAGCTGGTCGGTGCGGACCTCGCCCGACCAGTTCTGGTAGACGCTCCGGGTGATCTCGGTGCCGGCGGGCAGGTCGGGCGGGGGCGGGAGGGCGGGGAGGGTGGCGGCCTCGGCGCCGTCCGGTCCGACGGTGCCGCGCAGCAGCCAGGCACCGGTGCCGAGCGCGGCGGTGGCGCCGAGGAGACGCCGACGGCTGAGGCCGGTCGGGGCGCCCCGGCCAGGGCGGCCGTCGTGGTGGCCGACGCCGCCGGGGTCGCCGCTACCGTGACCGTCCCTGCCGCTGCCGCTGCCGCTGCCACGATCGTCGTGCTGTGGTGTCGCCATGCCCGCCCCTGTCGATCGGCCCCGGCGGACCGGGGCCCGGATGGTTCCCCCGGTTCGGGGCGAGCGTACGGAGCGGACCGTTCGGGCACGGGGCGACGCCTCGCGATCTTCACTCGATCAGGTGAACCTTGCCCCGTTCTGCGACAGGCTCGTAGGTTAAGAGTGATCACCATCCCGGATCACGCCCGATCACTCTCGATCCCACCTGATCACGCCCGGAGGCCCCACCGTGCCCGCGCCCTCGTCCGAGCCCGTGTCCGCATCCGCATCCGCATCCGAGTCGGCTCCGCTGACCGTCGCCGTCGCCCAACCCGTCTGCGCGGAGTCCGGCCGGCCCGACACGGTCGTCCTCAACGTCGAACGGCACGCCGCCACCGTCCGGGAGGCCGGGACGCGCCTGGTGGTGTTCCCCGAGTTCTCGCTCACCGGGTACGACCTGGACGCACCCGCCCTCGCTCCCGGTGATCCCAGGCTGGCGCCCCTGGTCGCGGCCTGCGCCGAGACCGGCTCCGTCGCGCTGGTCGGCGCGCCGGTGGCGGACCGGGACGGGCGCGAGTACATCGGCACGCTGGCCGTCAGCGGCCAGGGCGTCGAGGTCGCCTGCCGGAAGACCCACCTGCACGGGCAGGAGGTCGAGCGGTTCGCCCCGGCCGGGACGCCGTCCGTCCTGGAGCTGGACGGCTTCCGCCTCGGCCTCGCCGTGTGCGCCGACGTCGCCGAGCCCGGGCACGCCGAGCGGACCGCCGGGCTCGGGATCGACGCCTACGTCGGCTCCGCCCTGTACGGGGTGAGCGAGTCGCAGCTGGCCAGGCGCGACAGCCACATGCGCGAGCGGGCCACCGCCCACGGGGTGTGGGGCGTGCTGTCCACCGGCGCGGGCGCCAGCGGCGACTTCACGGAGACCTCGGGCGGCTCCGGCGTCTGGGCGGCGGACGGTTCGCTGGTCGTCCAGGCCGGCGACGGCGCGGGCGAGATCATCCGCGTCGAGCTCCGGTAGGCCCCTCCCGGGGCGGCTCCGACGGCGCCGCCCCGCCGCCGCAGCAGCCCTGCTCCGGGTTCGGAAATACCCGGGGCCCGCGCGCGGCTGTGGTGATCGGAAGCGGGACCCGGAACCGGGACCCGGACCCCAGACCCCAGACCCGAGAGCGAGGGCCCGGGAACGGGCGCCGTACGGCCGTCGGACGGCCGGGGAACGGCGCCCGCCCGGACCGACCAGGAGGTGCGGCGCGCGATGGCCGACGAGCAGGAGTACCGGACCGAGCACGACTCGATGGGCGAGGTGCGGGTGCCCGCCGCAGCGAAATGGCAGGCGCAGACGCAGCGGGCGGTGGAGAACTTCCCGGTCTCCGGCCAGCGCCTGGAGCGGGCGCACATCGCCGCGCTGGCGCGGATCAAGGCCGCCGCCGCCCGGGTCAACGCCCGGCTCGGGGTCCTGGACGAGGAGACGGCCGAGGCCGTCGCGGCCGCCGCCGACGAGGTCGCCACCGGGCAGTGGGACGCCGAGTTCCCGGTGGACGTGTTCCAGACCGGCTCGGGCACCTCGTCCAACATGAACGCCAACGAGGTGATCGCCACCCTCGCCGGCGAGCGGCTGGGCCGGCCGGTCCACCCCAACGACCACGTCAACGCCAGCCAGTCCTCCAACGACGTGTTCCCCTCCTCGATCCACATCGCCGCCACCGCCGCCGTCACCCACGACCTGATCCCGGCGCTGGAGCACCTCGCGGAGGCGCTGGAGCGCAAGGCCGCGGAGTTCGCGCTGGTGGTCAAGGCCGGCCGGACCCACCTGATGGACGCCACGCCGGTCACCCTGGGCCAGGAGTTCGGCGGGTACGCCGCGCAGGTCCGGCACGGGCGGGAGCGGCTGCTGGCCACGCTCCCCCGGGTGGCCGAACTCCCTCTCGGCGGCACGGCCGTGGGCACCGGCATCAACACCCCGCCCGGGTTCGCGGCGGCCGTGATCGAGGAGGTGGCGCGCGCCACCGACCTGCCGCTGACCGAGGCGAGGGACCACTTCGAGGCGCAGGGCGCACGGGACGGACTGGTCGAGCTGAGCGGCCAACTGCGCACCGTCGCAGTCGGGTTCACGAAGATCGCGAACGACCTCCGGTGGATGGGATCCGGCCCGCGCACCGGCCTCGGCGAGCTCAACCTGCCGGACCTGCAACCCGGCTCGTCGATCATGCCGGGCAAGGTGAACCCGGTGCTGCCCGAGGTGGTGCTGATGGTCTCCGCCCAGGTGATCGGCAACGACACGACCGTCACGGTGGCCGGGGCGAGCGGCAACTTCGAGCTCAACGTGATGCTCCCGGTGATCGCGCGCAACGTCCTGGAGTCGGTCCGGCTGCTCGCCAACAGCGCCCGGCTGCTGGCCGACCGCGCCGTGGACGGCCTCACCGCCAACGTCGAGCGGGCCCGCGAGTACGCCGAGTCGTCGCCCTCGGTGGTCACCCCGCTGAACCGGTACATCGGGTACGAGGAGGCGGCGAAGGTCGCCAAGCAGGCACTGGCCGAGCGGAAGACGATCCGGCAGGTGGTGCTGGAGCGCGGGTACGTGGAGCAGGGCCGGCTCACCGTCGAGCAGTTGGACGAGGCCCTGGACGTGCTGCGGATGACGCGGCCGTAGGACAGCACCCGGGGCGCGGACGGCGGCCTCGCCGTTCCGCGCCCCGGGTCGGGCTTCCCGTGATCGTCAGCCCCTGGCCCGACCGGCCCGGCCGCGCCGCATCGATGCTCCGTTCGACGTCATGGTGGCCATCGAGATGGCGGCGAGCCCCAGCAGGAACATCACGCCGCCCGCGATCATGCAGGTGACGATGTTCTTGCCGCGGTCCACCTCACCGGAGACGACCCACGGAGAGATGATCGTCCACGCGCCGAGCAGGGTGGCCGCCCAGGCCCGCGCGTGGGTGCGTTCGTACGCGGAGCCGTAGCCGGCCATCAGCACGCAGTAGGCGAGTCCGACGATCAGGCAGGTGACGGTCAGCGTGTTGAAGGCGGTGAAGCCGATGATCCACGGCGAGGCCGCCAGGAACAGACCGGCCAGCACGGCCAGGGCCTCGACGGCCTGGGCCCGCGGAGTGAGGGTGAGTCGCTCGTAGTGCTCCCGTAGTTCGACGATGTCCGGATGGTGCTCCATGCCCATCGGAATCTGGGTAGACACCGATACCACCTCCTAGGTTCGGCACATGGAGGGCGCTAGCCCAGTACCATTCTGGCGCCGTTCGACCGTTTTGCACCTTTTCACCCCGGAAGCTACCCTGCCCCGCCGCTCTCCCCGACGACCCCCGACGGCCCGGGTGACCTCCGTCTCACCCTCGCGCGCCGCCATTGCCTATGCAACTCGGTGCATAGCAGGATGCCGTTCATGGCACTGGAGCACGCGATCCTCGTCTCGCTGCTGGAGCGGCCCGGCTCCGGCTACGAACTGGCCCGGCGCTTCGACCGGTCCATCGGCCGCTTCTGGACCGCCACGCACCAGCAGATCTACCGGGTGCTGCGGCGGATGGAGACGGACGGCTGGATCTCCGTCGAGGAGGTCGCCCAGGACGGCCGACCGGACAAGAAGGTGTACTCGGCGGCCCCGCCCGGCCGGGCCGCACTCGCCGGCTGGCTGCGCGAACCCGTCGAACCGGAGACCGTCCGGCACGAGCTGGCCGTCCGGATCCGGGCGGTGGCCTTCGACGACCCGGCCGCGCTGATCCCCGAGGTCGAGCGGCACCGCGACGGCCACGCCGCCCTGCTCGCCCGCTACCTGCACGGCGAGCAGCGGGACTTCCCGGCCCCGGACGCCCTCGACGCCCGGCAGCGGCTCCAGCACGTGGTGCTGCGCGGCGGGATCGAGTACGAACGCATGACCCTCGCCTGGCTGGACGACGTGCTCGCCACCCTGCACGACCTCGCCGGTGCCGACGTGGACGGCCGGTCCGCCGGCCCGGCGCGCACCGGCCCGGCCGGCGGCACGGACCCCGCCGACCGCACCGGCGGCTCCGCCGCCGACACCCCCTGACACCCCTCCCCACCCTCGACACTCCCGGGAGCCCGCGATGCTCTTCAACCCGCGCACCTACGACCCCACGCAGTTCGACGAGCCGACCCGCCGGCTGCTGCGCACGACCGTGGACTGGTTCGAGTCGCGCGGCAAGAAGGCGCTGATCGACACCTACGTCGACCGCACCTGGTACGCCGACTTCCTCGACTTCGCGGCGAAGGAGGGCCTGTTCGCCGAGTTCCTGACGCCCTCGGCCGCCGACCCGGCCAAGCGCTGGGACACCGCGCGGATCGCCGAGCTCAACGAGATCCTCGGCTTCTACGGCCTGGGCTACTGGTACACCTGGCAGGTCACCATCCTGGGCCTCGGCCCCGTCTGGCAGAGCGAGAACGAGGCCGTCCGGGCCCGCGCGGCGAAGCTCCTGACGGAGGGCCACGTGATGGCGTTCGGGCTCTCCGAGCGCAGCCACGGCGCCGACATCTACTCCACCGACATGATCCTCACCCCGGACGGCGACGGCGGCTTCACCGCCACCGGCTCCAAGTACTACATCGGCAACGGCAACGTCGCGGGCCTGGTCTCGGTGTTCGGCCGCCGCTCCGACGTGGACGGCCCGGAGGGCTACGTCTTCTTCGCCGCGGACAGCCGCCACGAGGCGTACCACCTCGTCAAGAACGTGGTGAACGCCCAGATGTACGTCAGCGAGTTCCGCCTGGACGGGTACCCGGTCCGCGCCGACGACGTGCTGCACACCGGCAAGGCCGCCTTCGACGCCGCCCTGAACACCGTCAACGTCGGGAAGTTCAACCTCTGCACGGCCTCCGTCGGCATCTGCGAGCACGCGATGTACGAGGCCGTCACGCACGCCCGGAACCGGGTGCTGTACGGCCGGAACGTCACCGACTTCCCGCACGTGCGGCGCGAGCTGACCGACGCCTACGCGCGGCTGGTGGCGATGAAGCTGTTCTCCGCCCGCGCGGTGGACTACTTCCGCACCGCCTCCCCCGAGGACCGCCGCTACCTGCTCTTCAACCCGATGACCAAGATGAAGGTCACCACGGAGGGCGAGAAGGTCATCGACCTGATGTGGGACGTCATCGCGGCCAAGGGCTTCGAGGCGGACACCTACTTCGACAAGGCCGCCAAGGACATCCGCGGCCTGCCGAAGCTGGAGGGCACCGTCCACGTCAACCTGGCGCTGATCCTCAAGTTCATGGCCAACTACCTGTTCGACCCGGCCGAGTACACCCCGGTGCCCGGCCGCCGGGACGCCGCCGACGACACGTTCCTGTTCCGGCAGGGTCCGGCCCGCGGCCTCGGCTCGATCCGCTTCCACGACTGGCGGACCGCCTACGACGCGCACGCGCACGTCCCGAACGTCGCGCGGTTCCGCGAGCAGGCCGACGGCTTCTGCGAGCTGCTGCTGACCGCCGCGCCGAGCACCGAGCAGCAGGCCGACCTCGACTTCCTGCTGGAGATCGGGCAGCTCTTCGCGCTGATCGTCTACGGCCAGCTGGTCCTGGAGCAGGCCGCCCTGACCGGACTGGACGCCGACCTGCTCGACCAGGTCTTCGACGCGCTGGTGCGGGACTTCTCCGCGCACGCCACCGAGCTGCACGGCAAGGCGTCGACGACGGACGCGCAGGCCGCGTGGGCGCTGGCGCACGTCCGCCGCCCGGTCGCGGACGGCGCGCGGGCGGCGAAGGTGTGGGGCATGGTCGAGGCGCTCTCCGGCGCGTACGAGATGCAGCCGTAGCCGCACCGGGTGGTCCCGGGGGTGCCGGCCGGCCGGCACCCCCGGCGCCGTCAGAAGGTGAGCTTCCAGCTGTCGACGTAGCCGGTGTCCTGCCGGCCGATGTCCTGGACCTTCAGCTTCCAGGTGCCGTTGGCGGCCACGGCGGACGCGTTCACCGTGTACGTGGTCTGCACGTTGGGCGCGGAGTCGTTGCCGCTGGCGTCCTTCAGGCGGAAGGCGGTGCCGTTCGGCGCGACCAGGTCGATGACCAGGTCGCCGCGCCAGGTGTGCTTGATGTCCACGCCGACCTGGAGCGCGGCCGGCGCGTTGCCGGTGCGGCCCGTGACGGCGACGTCGGAGGTCACCGCCGCCCCGTAGTCCGGGATCTGCACGTCGGCGGTGTTCTCGAAGACCGTACCGGTGGGCGGCGTGGTGCTCCCGGCGGCCAGGTTCCAGATCGCGTACGCGATGGCGTCGCTCATCCGGTCCAGCGCGGTGTCGTTGATGTTGGCGGTGGTGTCGCAGGAGGAGTGGTAGCAGCGGTCGAACGGCTGGCCCGCCGTTCCGCCCCACTTCGCGGCCTGCGCGCTGGTCTTGGTGTAGTCGGCGCCGCTGAACAGGCCTCCGACCCGGATGCCCGCGTCCTGGAACGGCGCGTGGTCGGACCGGCCGTCACCCTCGAAGTCCTGCTCGGTGCTGA
Organism: Kitasatospora sp. NPDC002965; assembly: GCF_040611255.1. Taxonomy (NCBI): domain Bacteria; kingdom Bacillati; phylum Actinomycetota; class Actinomycetes; order Kitasatosporales; family Streptomycetaceae; genus Kitasatospora; species Kitasatospora sp. NPDC002965. The sequence continues at coordinate 120,963 of NZ_JBEXNT010000006.1, forward strand.
TGCCGAGACCGGCGAAGTAGTTCCGGAACAGGGCGTCGAGCGTGCTGTCGTAGCGGTAGGTGAAGTAGCCCGGGTTGGGCGAGCCGATCATGTCGAAGTTCAGGTACGTGTCGATCTTCGAACGGTCCGCGGCGGACAGGCTGTTCACGTAGTTCTTGGAGCCGATCATGCCGTACTCCTCGGCGCCCCACCAGCCGAACCGCAGGTGCTTGGAGGGGGTGAGTCCGGCCCGGGAGACGGCGAGCGCGGTCTCCAGGACACCGGCCGAGCCGGAGCCGTTGTCGTTGATGCCCGGACCGCCGGTGACGGAGTCCAGGTGGGCGCCGGCCATCACGACGTGCGAGGTGTCGCCACCCGGCCAGTCGGCGATCAGGTTGTAGCCGGTCGCGCCGTTGTAGCTGAAGGTCTTCAGTGTGGTGGTGTAGCCGGCCGCGTCCAACTTGCCCTTCACGTAGTCGATCGAGGCCTTGTAGCCGGTTCGGCCGTGGGCGCGGTTGCCGCCGTTGGCCGTGGCTATCGACTGCAGCTGGGCGAGGTGCGCCTTCACGTTGGCGACCGGGATGTCGGGGGCGGCGGCGAGGGCCGGACTCACGCCCGCCGAGGCGGCCCGGACGGCCGGGGCTTCGGGGGCCGCGACGGCGGCGGGGGCGAGGAGGGCGGCGGCGAGGGTGACCACGGCTGCGGTCGGCAGGGTGGTTCGGCGCAGGCGGAATCGCCGCGGGGCGCGCTCGGTCAAGGGAGGCTCCGGTTTCTGATGGGGCAGAACGGAAGCGCGGCACTTCGCGGGTAAGCGGGGTCGGGTCGCGAAGTTGACGCGACCATGATGATTGGGCCAAGTCGCGGACCCGTCAAGAGGGGAGGCCCGACGAGGGGAGCGGGCGGGCCGGTGACGGCGGCCGTTCGGCCACCTCCCGTCACGCGCCGCCGCCGGCCGTCGGACGCTCCCCGACGACCCCCACTCGCCGTCGGCCGACCGCCGTCGACTACCCGGCGGCCCCTACCCGCCCTCGGCTACGCGTCGTCCGCTTCCGGCGTGCGGGGCAGCGCCGCCCGGACGAGCGCCCCGCCGTCGTGGTTGACCGCCGTGAAGCCGCCGCCCAGCTCCTCGGCACGCTCGGCCATCGAACGCAGCCCGACGCCGGACCCGTTCGACCGGTACCCCGCCCCGCCGCCGCCCTCCGCCCGGGCCTCGGGGAACCCGCAGCCGTCGTCCCACGCCTCGACGACGACGAGGTCCGGCCGGACCCGCAGGGTCAACCGGGCCTTGGCGGCACCCGAATGACGCAGGACGTTGTTCAGCGCCTCCCCGCTGATCCGCAGCACGGCCACCTCGACGGCGGCGGGCAGCGCGGGTGGCGGATCGGGATCGAGCACCAGGGAGATCCGCACCCGCGGCCCGTCCAGCTCCGCGACCAGCCGCCGCAACGCGACCGCCAGCCCCTCCCCCGCCAGCGCGGCGGGCGCCAACCCCTCCGTGATCCGGCGGAGTTCGACGATCGCCTGACCGATGCCGGCCGAGACGGCGCCCAGCGACCGGGCCGCCGCGGAGTCCTGCGGCACGGCGGCCCGTGCGGTGTCGACGCCGAGCCGCAGGCCGGACAGCGTGGGTCCGAGCCCGTCGTGCAGGTCGTGCCGGAGCCGTCGGCGCTCCTCCTCCCGGGCCAGCACGATCTGTCGCCGCCCGCTCTGGAGCTCCTCGTAGAGGCGCAGCGAGGCGATCGCGGGCGCGGCCTGGTCGGCGAGGAAGCGCAGCACCTCGTGGTCCTGGGCGTCCAGCTCGGGCTGTCCGGCGCGCGGCGGCGCGTACAGGTCGCCGATCACCGCGCCCTCGTAACTGAGCGGGAAGACCTGGCTGTTGGGTCCCAGCACGCCGACCGAGGCGAGTTCGAGCGGTCCGGTGCGGGTGTGCAGGACCACCCGGGCACCGGGCAGGCCGAGGGCGTTGACCACGGTGTCGCAGAGCAGCGGCGGCGCGTCGGACGGGCTGACGGCGCGGCTCAGGCGTTCGGCGAGCGCCCGCACCACCTGGTAGGGCCGGGCCCGGTCCCCGTAGTAGAACCGGTCGACGGCGCGCACCACCCAGCGGGTGGTGGGGCCGAGCAGTCCGCCGATGGCGAGCGCCCCGGCGGCCAGCAGCTGGGCGTCCGCGGTACTGGCCTGCGGCAGCAGACGGCGCAGCAGCAGGGCGATGCCGAGGTAGCCGGCGATGAGCAGCGCGGTGAGGGCGAGGACGCTGAACATCCGGCGGGTCGCCCGGTCGAGGTAGTGGGAGCGGTCACGGGTGAAGGCGTAGCCGACCGCACCGAGCATCCAGAGCGCCGATCCGGCGAAGTACGCGACCGCCGCGACGCTCTCGGAACTCCCCATCCGAAGCGCGATGTTGGTGGTGATCAGCCAGATCAGGTACGGCACGAGGACGGCGGTCACGGAGCGGTGCGGGCTCGCCGAGCGCCGCCAGCGGAGGGCCGCCACCGCGAGGCTGGTGACGACGATGCCCCAGGCGACCAGCGTCGCCCGCCACTCGCCGAGCGGCAGCCCCCGGCCGTCCGGGACCAGGACGTCGTCGAAGTACGGGAGCGGGCTTCCGAGGCGGACCACGCATGCGTGCAGGGCGCTCCACGCCGCGATCGCGGCGACGTAGAGGCGGCCGGGCCCACCCGGCAGCCGCCCTTCGGGCAGCCAGAGGGGGAGGGCGAGGGAGATGAAGATGAACAGGGTGACGGACGCGAGCAGCAGGGCCGCGCCGAGTGCCTCCACGACCGGGCCGGCGTCGGCCGCCGCGCCGGCGAAGAGGACGAACCGGGAGAGGCAGCCTCCGAGACCGGCGGCGAGCAGGCAGCGGCCGAGGCTGCGGCCGACGGGCGGGGCGGGTGCGACGCTCCCCGGCCGCGGGTGTTCCTCGGGGCCGGAGCGGTGGGCGAGGATGAGCAGCCCGGAGAGCGCGAAGGCGAAGCCGAGCAGGACGGTCTCGCCGTCGTGGAGGTAGAAGGGCGTGGCCCAGCGGGTGTCCTGGTGGGTGACGGCCAGCAGGACCCAGCCCAGGCCGCCGGCCAGCGTCAGCGCGCAGGCCCAGGCCGCCGGGGGCGGTCCCGCCCGTCGGGTCGCGGTCGGGCCCGGCGGCGCCGGGGCCGGACCGGCGGCCCGGGCCGACGCCCGGTCCGCCCTGTCCGGGGTGACAGCCGGTTCACTCATGGGTGGCCTCCTCCCCCGCATCCTCGGCGTCCTGCCGTCCCGGGGGCGCGGGTCCGCGGTCCGCTCCCGGCCCCGGGTCGGCGGTCCGGCGGCGGGCCCGCGTCCGGGCGCGCCCCCGCCGGTCCCGGGTCCGGCCGGTCCGGGGCACCCCGGGTCAGGCGTCGCCGAGGCCCATGTCGCGGGCCCGGGCGACCGCCTCGGCCCGGGTCGCGACGTGCAGCTTCTCGAAGATGTGGGTGACGTGGTTGCGCACGGTCTTCTCGGCGACCACCAGCTCGCGGGCGATCCGCCGGTTGTCCAGCCCCCGGGCCACCAGGTCCAGAACCTCCGCCTCGCGGGCGGTGAGCGCCGGGAAGAGCTGGCCGGCCTCCCGCACCCGGGCGCCGGCGAGCAGGGTGGTGATCCGTTCGGCCACGTCCGCGCCGAACACGGCGCCTCCGGCCGCGACGGTCCGCACCGCGTGCAGCACCTCCTCCCGACCCGCGCCCTTGACCAGGTAGCCGCGCGCGCCCGCCTGGAGCGCGGCCAGCAGGCTGCCGTCGTCGTCCGCCATGGTGAGCATCAGCACCGGCGGGGCCGGCTGCTCGACGGAGAGCCGACGGGTGGCCTCCAGCCCGGACCCGTCCGGCAGGGACAGGTCCATCACGACGAGGTCCGGACGGTGCCGCGCGACGGCGTCCGGCACGTCGGCGACGCGTTCGGCCTCGCCCACCACGGCGATGCCCTCGGCGCTCTCCAGGGCGGCCTTGAGCCCTTCCCGGAAGAGCGGGTGGTCGTCGACGATCAGGACCCGGACCGGCGGGACGTCCGGTTCCGCGCCGGGGGTGCGGTCCGGACGCCGGTCCTGGGCCCGGACCGGGGCGCGGTCGGGGTGCGAGGAGGGGTCCGGGTGCGGTGCGGGGTCCGGGTGCGGGGGCTCTGCGGAGGGGTGCTCTTCGTCCACCCGGCCGACACTACCAGCGATAGGAGAGTGACTTTCCGTGACATGCACGGCCCGGCGCCGGGCCGGCCGGCTCCGCGGGGCCCCGCCCGCGGGCACCCCCGGGAAGGACGAGACCGCTGCCCCATGCGCCCGGGACGACGGGCGGCCGAGACTGGATCCAGCGCTCGGCCCGGCGCCCGGCCGCCGGTGGACCCATCCCCAGTCCGTTTCGAGGCGGTGCCATGACCACGGTGATCTCCCTCCGGCCCCGGTCCAGGCCCCGCGGGCCCGCCCGGGCCACCCCGCACCGGACGCCCGCACAGCGCCGGCTGACCGGCGCCGCGGTCCTCACCGCGCTCTGCCTGGCGATCGCCGCCGCCTGGGTCTGCTACGTGCTGGTCCACCTCGGCGAACCCGGCGTGGACCGGCCCCGCGACCAACTCGCCATCCTGCTCTACGCCCTGCCGACCGCCGGCGCCGGAATGCTGCTGCACGCCCACCGGCCGGGAAGTCCGCTCGGCTGGGTGATGCTCGTCTACGCGCTGACGTCGATGCTGCCGAGCGCCGCCGCCGCACCGGTCTGGGTCGAGATCTCCGATCCCGCGATCGTGGGCGCGACGGCGGTCGTGCGCGGGGTCTGCGACACGGTCAGCCAGACGCTGTTCTACGTGCTGCCGCTCTGGTTGCCGGCCGGACGCCTCACCACCCGCCGGTGGTGGCTCTACATCGGCGCGGTGGCGCTCTGGGTGATCCCCGACGGCCTGTCCTTCCTCGACCGGACGACCGTCTTCGGCCGCCCCGGTCCGCTCGCCGGCACCGAGCCGGCGAGCTTCCTCGGGTCCGTCGCGGACCACCTGGACGGCCTCTACGACCCGGTCAACTACCTGCTGATCGGCATCGCGGCCGCCGTCCTGCTGGCCCGGCTGGTCCGGCCCGTGCCGGGCCCCGACGGCGGGACCGCCACCGCGCTGCCGCGGCACCGGGCGCACGTGGCGGGGATGCTGGGCGCGTACCTGCTCTGGGCGGGCATGCAGGACTACTACACCCGCCGGTACCCGTACGAGTACTGGCTGAGCTACTCGCTGTTCACCGCGGCGGGCGCGGTCTGGGCCGTCGCCGTCGCGTACCTGGTGGTCCGCGACGGCGGGTGGCGGCTGGACCGGGCGGCACGCTCGGTCCTGACCGGACTGCTGCTCGCCACCGGGCTCACGGTGCTGTTCGTGGTCTGCGCGGCCGTGCTCTCCGGCTGGCTGGTGCCGGGCCGGGGCGCGGCCGCACTGCTGCTGATCGCCCTGGTCTACGGGCTCGGCGCCGGACTGCCGTGGGCCACCCGCCGGGCCGTCGGCCTGGTCGACCGGCTCTACTACGGCGAACGCGCCCAGCCGTACCAGGTGCTGCGCACACTGGCCGGCCAGGTCCGGCAGGTCGTCGAGCCCGAGCGGCTGCCGTCCGCGCTGTGCACGGCCGTCGCGGCGGAGCTGCGGCTGCCGGGCGTCGCGCTGACCGTCACCACCCGGGCCGGGAGCCGGCCGCTGGCCTCGGTCGGCCGGACCGGCGGGAGCCGCCAGGGCTTCCCGCTGATCCACCAGGGCACGGTGATCGGCGAGTTGACGGTCGGCCTGCGGGCGGGCGAGGAGGAGCTCGACCCGAGCGACGTCGACATCCTGCGCTCACTGGCCGACCAGGCCTCGCCCGCCGTCGCCTCGCTGCGACTCCTGGAGGACCTCCAGGCCAGCCGGGAGCTGATCGTCGCGGCCCGGGAGGAGGAACGGCGCTGCCTGCGCCGGGACATCCACGACGGGCTCGGGCCCGCGCTCGCCGGGCTGCGGTTGCGGGTGGACGACGCGGCCTCGGCCTCGGCCTCGATGACGGGGACCGGGAGCGGCGCCGGGGCGGGGACCGGGGTCGGCGGCACGGGCGGCAGCGGGCGGGCGAGCGAGGGCGGCGGCAGCGGCAACGGCAACGGCAGTAGCAGTAGCCGTGGCAGCGGTCACCGGCTCACGGAGAGCCTGCAGGGGATCTCGGAGGAGCTCGCGATGGCGATCAAGGAGGTCCGGCGGATCACCGACCGGCTCGGACCGGCCCCGCTCGGCGAGTTCGGGCTGGCCCGGGCCGTACAGCAGCTGGCGGCCACGTTCAGCGGCGACGGCCTCGCCGTCACCGCCGTGGTGGAACCCGAGCCGCTGCCCGAACTGCCCGCCGCCGTCGAGGTGGCCGCGTACCGGATCACCGCCGAGGCGCTGAACAACGTGCTGCGCCACGCCCGGGCCCGCCGCGCCCAGGTGGCCCTCCGGGTGGACGGCGCGAGCCTGACGCTGACCGTCCAGGACGACGGGGTCGGGATCGGCGAGGCGCCGCGGCCCGAGGAGGAACCGTCCGGCGGAGTCGGCCTGCGGTCGATGGCGGACCGGGCCGCGGAGATCGGCGGCAGCTGCACCGTCGACGCGCTGTCCCGGGACAGCGGGACGCGCGTGCTGGCCGTACTGCCCCGCTACCCGTCCCGGAGCGGCGATCCGACCCCGGGCGGATGACGTCGGGCGGATGACGTCGGGCAGCTGACCCGGACGGGTCGCGTCGACCGGCCGGCGGGGGCGAGACGACGGAGGCGAGACACGGAGGTGCGGCGGGCGGACGGCGGCGCCGTCCGTACACTCCTCCCGTCGGCGCCTCTGCCGGGTGCTGCGATCGGGAACAGGGGGCGCAGTGTCGGCGGTCGAGGTTCAGCGGGTGTGGCGGCCGTCCGCCACGGACCTGCGGGCCGGGCGGCGCCCCCTGGGGTGGACCGCCGGGCCGGCGGGGGAACTGGCGGTTCTGCTCGTCGGCCGGGCGTACCTCCGTCGGAGCCACGCCGTCCGGGGTCGGGCGGGACACGGTCCGGCGGTGCCGTTCGACGGCCTGCTGGTGGTGCGGCGGGCGGACGGGTCGGTGCGGCGCCGGCCGGTCAGGGACGTACCGGTCAGCCCCGACCACCTGGCGCTTCTCCCGGGTTCCCGGCTCCTGGTGGCGAGCGCTCGGGCGTATCAGGAGCCGGCGGGCGGGTGGAGCCCGAACGCCGTGGTGTTCTTCCTGGAGAGCGGCGAGCAGGAGGACGCCTTCTGCATCGGCGACGACATCCCCGCCCTGGTGACCGACCGCGGGGGATCGATCTGGACCGCCTACGGCGACGAAGGCGTCTACGGGGAGCATCCGGAGTCCGCTGCCGGGCTTGCCGGCTGGAGCGCCACCGGCCGGGCGGTCTGGGCCCCGGGCGGGCGCCTTCCCGACGAGCCGCTGGAAGGCTGCGCCGCCGCCACCGAGGGCGACCGGGTCTGGCTGGTCTGGTACTCCGGCACCCGGTCCGACGAGACGTTCCTGACGCGGATCACCCCCTCGACGGGTGAGGTGACCAGCCGGCCGAGCCCCGTGCGCGACCCGGACGGATTCGCCGTGCGCGACCGTCGAGCAGTCCTGACCCGCCGCACCCACGACCAGCGGTCGACCGAGGTCGTGCGGGCCGAACTGGTCGGCGGCACCTGGCGGGTGATCGACCGGAGCATCCTGCACGTGCCCGGCCGGGTGGTCAGGCACGGCGGGCAGGGTCGGGACGGCGTGCTGTGGCTTCGCGCCGGCAACACCTGGATCCGCGTCGAGGCGTGACGGCCCCGGAGGCGCGCAGCTCGTGATCCGCGGCGCCGCCTCGACGGCGCTCCCGCCGGGCGGGCGGTCTCCGCACAGGCTGCCGCCCCCGGCGCTGGCGGCGCCGGGGGCGGAGGCAGGGGACGAGTGATCGGGGGACGGAGGAGAACCGAGGGGTGATCAGCCCTTGCAGTCCTTCTCGCCCGGCTTGCAGCGTCGCGCGGAGTCCGCGACCTGGACCGCGGGGCCCGCCTTGGCCACCGCGCCGACGACGGCGCTCCGGATGACGACGGTGGCTGCGGCGAAGCCGACGATTACGGACGCGACGCCGAGCGTCTTCGTTGCCGTGTTCGTTGCCATGGATGATGCTCCAGATTCTTCGCTTCCGAGGGGTCGAGCCGATCGGCCGCTCTTCCTCCACTCTGGGCGGACCCGCGCCCCGGGCGCATGGGCCCGCCGTCCCGTTCCGGTCCCAGAACGGGCCCGGCAGCCGGGACGGCGGTCGCCGTCGCAGGTCAGGGCAGGGTCAGCACCGGCTTCACCACCTCCCCCGCCTCCGCCGCCGCAGCCGCCTCCTCGATCGCCGCGAACGGGAAGGCCCGCACCAGCCGGTCCACCGGCAGGCGGCCCGCACGGAACAGGTCGACCAGGGCCGGCAGGAACCGCCCGGGCACGCTCGCCCCCTGGTTGACGCCGACGATCCGGGGCGCCCGGGCCAGCAGCGCGGGAACGTCCAGGCCCACCTCGCTGCCGGCCGGCGGCGCGCCGACCACCCCGCACGTCCCGCCGACGGCCAGCGCGTCCACGGCCTGCCGCAGCGCGCGGACGCTCCCGCTGGTCTCCAGCGTGTGGTCGGCGCCGCGTCCGCCGGTGAGGTCCAGGACCGCCGCCACCGGGTCGTCGGCGCCCGCGTCGACGACGTCGGTCGCACCGAGCTCCCGGGCCAGGGCCAACCGGGCCGGGCGGAGGTCCACCGCCACGATCCGCGCCGCCGGGGTCAGCCGGGCCGCGAGGACGGCGGCCAGCCCGACGGCGCCCGCGCCGAACACCACCACCGTGTCGCCCGGTCGGGGGCGCAGCACGTGGAACACCGCGCCCGCGCCGGTCTGAACCCCGCAGCCGAAGGGGGCCAGCAGTTCGAAGGGCAGGGCCGGTCCCGGGACGGCGACGGCGTTGCGTTCGTCCGCCAGCGCGTGGGTCGCGAAGGAGGACTGGCCGAAGAAGTGGCCGTGCAGGACGGCCCCGCCGCGGCGGCCGGTGCCGCGCAGGGTGGCGCTGCCGTCCAGCCGGTGGCCGCCGAAGAGGTTGAGCGCGGCCCAGTGCTCGCAGCGCACCGGGCGGCCGCCCAGGCAGGGCGGGCAGGCGCCGCAGGAGTCGAACGTCAGGATCACGGTGTCACCGGGCCGCACCCTGGTGACGGCGGCGCCGACCGCGACCACCGTGCCCGCGCCCTCGTGGCCGAGGACTGCGGGCAGCGGGGCGGGCGTGCGGCCGGCCCGGACGCTGAGGTCGGTGTGGCAGATCCCGACGGCGCGGATCCGGACCAGCACCTCGTCGGGGCGCGGGTCGTCCAGCAGGACGGTCTCCGGCTCGAACGGTCCGCCCCTGGTGTCCACCACGGCGGCGGTGGCCTCAATCATCGCCGCTCCCGGGCGCGTCGGCGGACGCCCACGGGGTGTCGGGCGTGAACAGCCGGTCGCGCGTGGCGCGTTCGTAGGGCATCCCGGGGGGCATCGCCAGCACTTCCAGCTGGAGGCCCCAGGGGGTGCGGAAGTACACCCAGCGGTCGCCGTCGATCGGGCCGCCGTCGGCGACGGTCTGCGGTTCGCCGAGGACCTCGACCCCCGGGCAGCCCCGCAGGTAGGCGACGGCGCGGTCGACGTCGTCCACCGCGATCGCCAGGTGGTGACCGCCCCAGTCACTGTTGGCGGGCAGCTCGTGCCGCTGGCCCGGGGCGGTGTACTGGAACAGCTCCAGGTTGCTGACCGGGCCGAGCCTCAGCATCGCGATGTGCGCCACCGCCTCGCGGTGGACGCCGAGTTGGCGGGCCATCCAGTCGCGGTCACCCTGCGGTGCGGCGACCGGCCCGACGCGGTAGAGCAGCCGCGCGCCGAGCACGCCGGTGAAGAACGCCACGGCCGCGTCGAGGTCGGGCACGGTGTAGGCGACGTGATGGACGGCGCGGGCACCGGGGATTCCGGTCATGGCGCACTCCTCTGCGAAGTCGGTCGTCAGGTCGGTTGTCAGGTCGGTCGTCAGGCAGTCGATTCGTCCGGTGGTCGGGCCGTCAGATCGTCAGGTCGGTCGCCCCGCCGGGTGCCGGGCGTCGCCGGGCCGCTCGTGCGCGGCGTCGCGCTGGTTCGCGACGGCGCTCATCAGGCTGAGGCCGCCGTCGACCGTGAGCGAGATGCCGGTGGTGTAGGCGGCTTCCGGCCCGGTCAGGTGGACGATGGCCGCGGCGACCTCGGCGGCCCGGCCCGGGCGGCCCACCGGAATGGCGGGACGAGGAGCGAACCGGGCCGGCCGGGCGGCGTCGGCGGGCGTGCCGGGGTCGGCTCCGTCGGCTCCGTCGGCTCCCTCGGCTCCCTCGGCTCCGTCGGGTGTGTCGTACTCGTCGGTCGCGCCGTTCATCCGGGTGGCGGTCTCGCCGGGGCTGACGGCGTTGACGGTGATCCCGTACGGGGCCAGTTCCAGGGCGAGCACCTTGGTCAGCTCGCCCAGCCCGCCCTTGGCCGCGCAGTAGGCGGCGCCGCCGACGATCGGGGTGAACTCGTGGACGGAGGTGACGTTGACGATCCGCCCCCCGCGCCCCTGCCGGACCATCCGGCGGGCAGCCGCCTGGGCACAGGCGAACGGGCCGCTGAGATCCACCGTGAGGATCCGCTGCCAGTCGTCCAACGTCTCGTCGAGCACGGGTGAACGCCGGTTGACACCCGCGCAGTTGACCAGGATGTCGAGCCCGCCGAGCCGGTCCGCCGCGCCGTGCACGGCCCGGGCGGCGGCGGCCGGGTCGGCCAGGTCAAGCGGCAGCAGCACGGTCCGCCCGCCGGCCAGGGCAGCGGTCCGGCCGGCGGCGGCGCGGTCGGTCCGGTAGCCGATGGCCACGGTGTGGCCGGCCCGGGCCAGCGCGACGGCGGTGGCCCGGCCGATACCGGAGCTGGCGCCGGTGACGATCGCCACCGACGGCGCCGCGGCGGCTCGCCCGCGTCCGCCGGCGGGCCCTTCCCCGCGGTCGGGGTGCCCGGTGTCCATCAGGCCACCTCCGGCACGTCGGCCGGACGGACCTGGTAGCCGGCGCCGGTCAGGCTCGACGCACCCAGGTAGCCGTACAGCGCGGCGGTCGGGCCGGCCGGGCCGGTCCGGAACCCGTGCCACTCCCCCGCCGGGACGAACACCAGGTCACCGGCCCGGAGCGGGACTTCGGCGGTCTCGGTGAGATGGCCGCCGCCTCCGGACATCACCAGGAAGAACTCGTCGGCGTGCGGGTGGCGGTGGAGGTCGTGGCCGCCCCCGGCCGCGAAGGTCGAGGCCGCGACGGTGAGCCGGCGGGCGCCGACCGTGTCGGCGGTGGCGAGCCAGCGCACCTCCATCCCCGCCGAACCGGCGATCCGGCCCGCGGCGCCCGGCTCCCGCAGGACCGGGCCCGCCTCGCCCGACGGGCCCGCCTCGCCCGCCCGGCGCGCGGCGGGAACGGTCCCGGCGGCGGGGGCGGTCCGGGCGGCAGGAGTGGCGGGGGCGGTGGGAGCGTCAGGGGCGGTGGACCTCGGCGGGCCCAGCGGGACGGGGTACGGGAGCGGCGCGGGCCGGTCGTCGGCCACCGCCCGCGGCCGGACGGTCAGGACGGCCGCGGGCGCACCGGGCAGTGCCGTGATGCCGCAGGAGCTGCCGGGCGGGTGGTACAGGCCCTCGCCGGGGCCGAGCACACGCCCGGCCGACCGGATCCGGCCGGAGAGGACCACCGTCACCGACTCGGCCACCCTGGAGGGGTGTTGCTCGACCCGGACCCCCGGCGGCAGGGTCTCGACGGTCAACCCGCCGTGGACCGAGGGCAGGTGGAAGGGGTCGATGAGTCGGCGGAACGCGGGGGCCGTGCGGGGCACGGCGGCGGGTACGAGGATCACGCGAGGTCTCCTTGGACGGGGGGAGTCGTGGGAGTCGGGGGAACCGTGGAAGTCGGGGGAACCGTGGGGGTCGTGGTGGCCGGACCGGACCGGGGCTCCCGGCGGGGCCGTCCGGTCGGGGCGGACCGGCGCCCGGGGCCGGCCGGACCGGGGACGAACGGGGTCGGGCCGCCGACGCGGCCGAAGTCGAGCAGGATCTTGGGCGGGCCGCTGCGCCCCTCGGCGAGCAACCGGAAGGCCGCCGGCCCCGCGGCCGGCGGCAGGACGGCCGCGATGAGCGGTTCCGCCACCAGCACGCCGTCACGGAACAGCCCGAGCGTGCGGTCGTAGTGGTCGAGACCGTGCCGGACCCCGATCACCTCCAGTCCACGCAGGGCGAGCCGGCCGGGGGCGAAGTCCGGGTACGGCTGCCCGGCCACGCCGATCACGGCGAGCCGTCCGCCCGGTTCCAGCAGTTCCAGGCCCAACCCGAACCCCTCGACCGCACCGGACGCCTCGACGGCGAGGGCGTAGCGGGCGCCGGCGGTGCGCGCCTGTCCGGGGGTCAGGGCGCGGCGTGCCCCGCAGCGCAGGGCGAGGTCCCGTCCGGCCGGGTCGATGCCGACGGCGTCGACGGATTCGCCTAGCCGGGCGGCGAGTTGGACGGCGATCAGTCCCATCGTGCCGGTGCCGATCACCGCCACCCGGTCGCCGAGCCGGCAGCGGGCCTGCTCCAGGCCCGCCACCACGGTGACCGCCGGCTCGGTCAGCACCGCCGTCCGGTCCGGTACCTCGTCCGGGACTCGGGAGAGCGAACGCTCGGGCAGTTGCACGTACTGGGCGGCGGCGCCCTGGCGACCGTAGAGGCCGACCTCGGTGAGGCGTTCGCAGAGCGGACGGCGGCCCTGCCGGCACATCCGGCAGAGGCCGCAGTGCACCATCGTGTGACCGACCACCCGGTCGCCGGGCGCGAACCCGGCGACGTCGCGGCCCACCTCGACGACCGTCCCGCACCACTCGTGCCCGGGGACGAGCGGGTAGCCGGCCCGTCCGTCCCGCAGGTAGGCGGCGGTGCCGTGGAGAAGCTCCAGGTCGGTGCCGCAGAGGCCGACCAGGGAGGTGCGCACCGTGACCGCGTCCGGCCCGGGTGCCCCCGGTCGGGGCACCCGGGCGAGGGCGATCCGGTGCGGCGCCTCGAACCGCAGGGCGGTCATGGCCCGGCCGGACGCACCCGCCGGGCCCCGGGACGGTGCCGGTCCCCGGACCGGCACCGCGTTCGGCACCAGGATCGGCACCGGGATCGGCCCGGTGACGGGTCCGGTCACCGGTCCGGTCACCGGACCGACGGGGCGGCCGCTCACGGTCGGGTCCGTCGTTCGCTGCGGCGCCGGGCCAGGGATTCCCTCGTCGCGGTGGTGCGGCGGGCCGCCGCGAGGCTGAGGCAGAGCACCTCCGCACCGACCGGGCCGGCCTCCAGCACGAGCGTGCGGCCCCGGGTCGCCAGGAGCAGGTCGCCGTCGACGGCCAGGTGGTCGGGCCCGTCGGCGGTCCCGCCGACGAGCAGGGATCCGCGCAGCACGTAGAGGACGGTCTCGGCCTCGGGCTGCCCCGCCAGCGTGTGGTGGGCGCCGGGGCTGAGGCGCAGGTGGTCGAAGGACTCGCACGCGCTGGCGAGCATGGAACGGCGCGCCAGGCAGCGCAGCCGGACGCGTTCGCCGTTCGGGCCGAGGATGACGGCGGCCGAGGCCGTCGCGGTGGTGACGATCACCGGGACTCGCCTCCCTTCGGGCTCGGGGGGTTCTCGGGGCGGTCCGGATGTCCGGGGCGGTCGGCGCCGCCGGAACGGCTACCGCGCTCGGGGTTCTCCGGCGGTTCCGGGTCCGCGCGGTGTTCCGCCTGCGCGGGCCGGTCCGGGTGCACCGGGCGGTGTTCGGCGGTGGGGCGGCCGGCGGCCGGGTGGGCGACGGCCCGGCCCGGATGCCCGGCGACGGCGAGGACGGCGTGGAAGAACTCCAGACCGGCCGTGCCTGCGGTGAGCACGGTGCCCGTGCCCAGCGGCAGCGTCACGGCGGTGCCCTCGACCAGCGGGATTCCGGAGTCGGGGGCCGTCGACGCCTCGGACCCGGGAGCGGTGGCGGTGCCCGAACCGGCCGTGATGTAGAGGGCGCGTTCGACACCCTCGGCGACGACCTCGGCGCTGCGGCCCGGGTCGAGCCACTGCAGGCCGACGGCGCGGAGCGGTCCGGTCAGCACCCGGCTGGGGTCGACCGCGCCGCGTCGGCGGAGGTCGGTGATGACGGTGCCCGTCATGACGGGGACTCCTTCTGCTGTCCGGCGGTCCGTGCTGGGCCGCTTCTGATCTCCACGATGTGGCGCCCGCCGTCCCGGTCGCACGGGAGCCCGGTCCCGTCCTGCTCCCGCCCCCGGCCGGGCCCGGGAACGGCGCCGGTCCCGGGGGTCACGGGACCGGGAACAGCGGCCGGGACGAGGGTCGGGACGACGGGCACGGGCCGGGCGGGGCCGGGCACCGCGGACCGGACCCGTCTGCCGCTCAGCGGGCGGCGCACAGCGCGTCCGGGAGGGGCAGCAGGCCCTGGCCGGGCAGCCGGCCCCGGACGGGCGGCGCGTCCGGTGCGGCGGCCCGGCTGTGCGGGAGGCCGGCCGGACCGCCCAGGCTCCCGACGGCGGCCCTCAGCACCCTGCCGTCCACCGGGCCGAGCAACCGGCCCTCGACGCAGTGCGGGTGACCGAGGTCGGCGAGGAGCAGCAGGCCCGGGGCGGCTGCGGCGCCGACGGCTGCCGCGAGGCGGTCCGTGTCCACGCCGCCGGGCAGGGCGGTCGGCGCGCCGGTCCGGGCCAGCAGATCGCCGTGGGCCCGGACGGCGGGACCGTTCAGCAGGCCGAGCCGGAAGGCGATCCGGCCGGCGAGGAGCAGGCCCAGGGCGTCGGCGTCGCCGGGTGCGAGCGCCGGGTCGACGGCGGTCCGCAGGGCCCGGCCGAGACTCCGGCCGTAACCGAGGGCGAGGGCCGGGCCGGTCTCGTACGGGTCGAAGCAGACCAGGGCGGCGCGGGCGTCCGCGCAGAGCGCGAGCAGCGCCGTGAGGGTCCGCTCGCCGTACCGGGCCCCGGGGTCGAGGGCCTCGGCCAGCGGCGAGTACTGCGCCGGGCAGACGGCGAGGACGTGCCGGACGACGGCGACCGTCCCGGCTACGGTCTCCCGGGCCGGGCGGTCGGCCAGCCGGTCGGCGCGGACCCAGACCAGGGCGGGCGCGGGACCGGCGGCGCCGCCGCGGCCGGGGTCCGCGGAGGACGGGCCCGTCGGAGCGGGACGGTGCAGGGCGAGCGCCGGTCCGCAGGCCGTGGCGAGGTCGGTCGGTACCCGGACGTCGGCCGCGACGGCGCAGGCCCGCTCACCGCCGACGGCGATGACGACGCTCCGGCCGGCCGGAGCGGGCCGGTCGGGGAGCGGGCCGCTCCGCAGGTCGTGGACCGCGCACGGGGCCCGGGAGGCGGCGAGCGCGTGCACCCGGGCCACGAGGTCGGCGGGCGCCGTACCGTCCGTCACGAGGACGAACCGGAAGGCGGCCGACCCGGCAGGACCGGCGGCTTCGGCGGACCCGGCGGACCCTACGAAACCGGCCGACCCGGTGGAACCGGCGAACTCGCCGATCCGTTCGCCGAGTTCGTCCCAGGACTGCTCGCCGCTGCGGACCGCCAGGGAGATGCTTGCGGCACCGGCCTGGATCCGCCGGTCGAGTCGAACGCTGCTACGCATGGCGGGCCTCCTCCCGTTCGGGATCGCACACCCACCGTGCGGCGCCCGTCGCCCCGGACGCCTGAGCCGCCGGGCCTGTCCGCGCCCCGGCCGGGCCCGGGTCCGGCCCGGGTGCAGCGTCCCGGCCCGTCCCGGTGCCCGGGAGGAGGACACCGGGACCGGTCCCGACGGCGCGGGCAACGGGACGGGCCGGGCGACGGGCGACGGGCGACGGCGGCGCAACGGGCGACGGCGGCCCGGGCCTGCCCGCACTCCCGGCCGACCGCTCCGGCCGACCGCTCCGGTCTGCCGCTCCCGGTCAGTCGCTCCCTGCCGTCGGCGGTCCGCCGGCTGCCGTGCCGTGACCGTCGAGCTCCGGCCGCCGCTCCGGCAGCGCGGCGCTGACCCGCGCCGGCAGGACGGTCAGACAGAGCAGCTCCGCACCGAGCGGCCCGCCGTGCAGGTGGACGGACTCCCCGTGCGGGGCGAGGACCAGGGCGCCTCGGTCGAGCAGGCGCAGCGGCAGGTCGGGGCAGTCGAGCAGCGCGACCGGACCGCGCAGCACGTACCAGGCGGCTTCCGTGGATTCGCGCCCGGCGAGGTCGAAGCAGGCACCGGGGCCGAGCCGGACGTGTTCGAAGGCCTCGCATTCGCTGTGCAGCATGCCCCGCCGGGCCAGGCAGCGGGTGCGGACCCGCTGGGTGCCGGGGCCCAGCAGCAGTCGGGGCCCGCCGGTTCCGGTGACGATCATCGCCGCTCACCGCCCGGAAGGACCAGCTCCGCGTGCACGTACGCCAGTCCGGACGGTCCGGCGGCGAGGCCGGCCGCCGTGCCGTGCGGCAGGGTGAGCGCGGTCCCGGGCCGCAGCGGCGCCCGGACACTCCCGGCGTCCGTGCGCCCGCCCCCGCCGGTGACGAACACCGTGTGCTCCGCGCCGTCCGCCACGAGCCCGGTGCTTTCGCCGGGCGCCAGTTCGGCGTGGTGGAGCAGGCGCAGCGGTCCGCCGATGACGGCGGACGGGTCCAGCGGCCCGGCCCGCCGCAGGTCGGTGATCACCGTGCTGCCGACCCGTCGGCCGCCGTCGTCACCCGCCCGGTCCGGATCCTCCTCCGCCGGGTCGGCCGGCAGTTCGATCACCAGCCACTCCAGCGGCTCCGCGCCCGTGTTGCGCAACCCGTGCCGGGTGCCGACCGCCGTCAGCACGGCGTCACCGGACCGGACCGGGTACGGGCGGCCGTCGAGGGTGGCCTCGCCCTCCCCCGCCAGCAGCACGTAGATCTCGCGGGTCCGGGTGTGCAGGTGTTCGCCGCTGACCCCGCCGACCGGCACGCGGGCCCACTCCACGGCCTCCCAAGCCCCGGTCAGCCCCACCCGGCGGGCCAGGCACGTCCACTCGGTCACCCCGGCCGCGCCGTGCACGCCGTGGACGGCGGCCGGCGCGCCGGTGTCCGCGACCACGATCGCGCTACGCACGCGTCTCACTCCCCTCCCACGTCCGGAACGCCTGTCCGGTCCCCGGCCGCGCGCGCTCCGCCGCCGACCAGGCACGCAACCGGCCTGCCGCCTCGGCTAGTTCACGGGCGTCGAGGTCGTCGACGAAGACGCCGGACCCGATCCCGGACGGCAGTGGCAGCCGTTGCCGCCCGTCGCGGTGGCGAACGGTGTCGGCGAGTGCCTCACCGAGCGTCAGCGGCTCGACCAGCGGGTGCCAGACGGGCAGTTCGAGCCGCCGCATCAGCCGCAGGATCCGTTCGCCCTGCGCGGCGTCGAGCAGTCCGCGCCGCTGGGCGACCACGGTGGTGAGCGCCATGTCGACGCAGACCGCCTCGCCGTGCAGGAGTTCGGGCAGTGCGCGCATCTCCACGGTCGGGCTGAACGAGTGGCCGTAGTCCATGAGGCGTTCCAGCCGGTGCTCCCAGAGGTTGGGCTGGAGCTCCTCCAGCATGCCGTGGACGGCACGGCCGAGCACCGCAGCAGCGACGCGCCGGCCCTGGAAGCGTTCGTCGAGGAGGCTCCGGCCGTGGCGGTCCAGGAGTTCGAAGAGGTCACGGTCCTTGATCAGGGCGACCTTGAGGATCTCCGCGAGCCCGTTCCCGAGGTGCCGCCGGTCCAGGGTGTCGAGGAACGCCGGGTCGAGCAGGGTGTCCACGGCCGGGTGGTAGGTGCCGAGCCGGTTCTTGTGCCGGCCGTGGTTGACGCCGGTCTTGGCGCCGACACCGGCGTCGACCAGACCGATCAGCGTGGTCGGCACCCGGACGAACGGGGTGGAACGGCGGTACAGGCTGCAGGCGAGGCCGACGACGTCGGTCAGCACGCCGCCGCCGACGGCGATGACCGGTTCGCCGCGTCGGGAGATGCCGAAGGAGTCCATCCGGTCGGCGACCTGGAACACCGAGTCCATGGTCTTCACCTGCTCGTGTGCGGGCAGGACCAGTGCCTCGTACTCGACGCCCTGGGCGGTCAGGTAGCGGTGGAGCCGGTGTCCGTGCAGTTCGTGCACCCGGGCGTCGACCACGACGAGCCGACGTCCGGGCGGTCCGCCGGCCAGGGCGAGCGCGGGGTTCCCGGGGTCCAGGACGCCGGGGGTGAAGCGGACCCGGTAGCTGACGGGCAGCGCGGTGGCGACCGTCCAGCCGGCGGCCGGGGCGCCGCTCACCGGGTCACCGGTGGCGTGCAGGCCGGCGACGTGCCCGGCTGCCGTGCCGTGCCGGCCCGCGGGGGCGTGGCCGGCGGCGTGGAGACCGGCGGCGTGGAGACCTGCGGAGTGCGGTCCCGGCACGGCACGGCGGTCGCGGCGGCCCCGGGCCTCGCGGGCGGTCAGGGCGGGCGCGGCGTTCTCGACGCCATCGGCGGTTTCCGCGGGTTCGGCGGCGGGGTGCTGGGGGTGGGGAATGGACACGGGTCGACTCCTTCGCACGGATCGGGTGGCACGGCCGGACGCAGGACGGGCGGCCGGGCCGCTCTCCACGCTGTCCCGCCCGCCGTCCCGGCCACACGGGCGGCCGGGCCCATCCGTGTCCCGGCCCCACCCGGGACACGGCCGCCCCCGCGGCCCGCCGCCCCGGCACACCGACCGCCCAGCCGCCCAGCCGCCCAGCCGACGTACGGTGGAAGCCGGAGGCCGCACCATGCACGTCACCGGAACGCACTTCACCGACCGCACCGACGCGGGACGCCGACTGGCCGCACTCCTGGGCCATCTGCGCGGCCCCGGCACCGTGGTGGTCGCCCTGCCGCGCGGCGGGGTCCCGGTGGCCGCCGAGGTGGCGGCCACCCTCGGCGCCCCGCTCGACATCTGCGTGATCCGCAAGCTCGGTGTCCCGTACCAGCCGGAGCTGGGTATGGGGGCGATCGGCGAGGACGGCGTACGGGTGCTCAACGACCAGGTGCTGCGGCCGGCCGGGGTCACGGCGCGGCAGCTCGCCGACGTGGAGTCCCGGGAACGCGTCGAGCTGGAGCGCCGGGCCCGCCGCTACCGGGGCGACCGGCCACCCGCGGACCTGCGGGGGCGGACGGTGGTCGTCGTCGACGACGGCATCGCGACCGGTTCGACCGCCCGGGCCGCCTGCCTGATCGTCCGGGCCCGCGGCGCCGCCCGGGTGGTGCTGGCCGTCCCGGTGGCCCCGGACGACTGGACGGACCGGCTCGACGACGTCGCCGACGAGCTGGTCTGCGTGGGTACGCCGTCGCCGTTCTTCGCGATCGGCGAGTTCTACGCCGACTTCCGGCAGACCGAGGACACCGAGGTCCTCCGCCGCCTCGCCGAGGCCGGCGCACGGGCGGAGGCAGGGGCGGAGGCAGGGGCGGAGGCACGGGCGGAGGCAGGGGCCGGCACGCCGGTCGGCGCCGGGCCCCGGGCCGCCGCCGGGCCCGACCGCGGCGTCGAGCCGGACTCCACCGACCCCACGGACCCCACGGACCGCGAGCTGACCGTCGCGGCCGGTGGGGTCCGGCTGACCGGCCGGCTGACCGTGCCCGCCGGGGCACGCGGGATCGTGGTGTTCGCGCACGGCAGCGGCAGCAGCCGGCGCAGCCCGCGCAACCGGTACGTGGCCGACTACCTCAACCGGTCGGGGCTGGCGACCTTCCTCTTCGACCTGCTCACCGAGGACGAGGAGCCCGACCGGCGGAACGTCTTCGACGTCGGCCTGCTCGGCGCCCGGCTGACCGACGTCGCCGGCCACCTCCCCTCGGTCCTGCCCGCCCGGCTCTCCGCCGCCCCGTCCGCGGGGCCGCCCGGCCGGGACGGCCCCGCGGACGGGATCCCGCTCGGCCTGTTCGGCGCCAGCACCGGCGCCGCCGCCGCGCTGTGGACCGCCGCCCGGCTCGGCGACGGCGTGCGGGCGGTGGTCTCCCGGGGCGGGCGGCCGGACCTCGCCGGCGCCGGGAACCTGGGCCGCGTCACCGCGCCGACCCTGTTGATCGTCGGCTCCCGGGACGGCCCGGTGATCGATCTGAACCGGCGGGCGCGCGAGCTGCTGCGCTGCGAGAGTGAGCTCGCGGTGGTGCCGAACGCCGGTCACCTCTTCGAGGAGCCGGGCACCCTCGACCGGGTCGCCGAGCTGGCCCGCGTCTGGTTCGTCGACCACTTCGCACCGGCCTGACGACCCCCGCCGCGACCCCCGCCACGACCCGCCGACCCGCTTACGCGCACCGACCCGCACCACCCCTGACCAGGCCCTGACCGGGCTCCGACCGACGCCCCCGGCCCCACCGTGGCCGGCCGCTCCCGGGGCCCCCGACCGACGCCCCCGGCCCCCCGGGGGCGTTCCGCAGAACTCGTGAAACCGCCCCCAAGACCAGGCATTCTGCACAGCAGGACCAGGGATTTCCTGATCACCTTGTACACATTGAACAGTGGAAATCCGACCTGTTGCCCAACCACCCCGACTGGAGCAAGCTCTCCGCTCAGCCGCACTCGCACCCACCCCGCGGCGCGGCCGCCTCAAGCGGATGCCTCAATGCCGAGGCCTCAATGTGGAGGAACGACCGATGACCCCGCAGTCCCACGCCCTTGAGCTCACCCCCGAGGAGCGCGAGGCCGGTCTCGACGCCGAGCAGCTCCGCCGCCTCGTCGGCCTCGTCGAGCACGACCCCGCGACCGACCCGTTCCCGGTCACCGCGCAGGACGCCGTCGTGTTCGTCGTCGGCAACGCCACCCAGACGGCCCAGTTCTACCAGGTCGTCTTCGGCATGGAGCTGGTCGCCTACTCCGGTCCGGAGACGGGCGTCCGCGACCGCAAGGCCTTCGTCCTGCGCTCCGGCTCCTGCCGGTTCGTGATCACGGGCGGCGTCGCCCCGGACAGCCCGCTGCTCGACCACCACCGCCGGCACGGCGACGGCGTCGTGGACCTGGCGCTGGAGGTCCCGGACGTCGACAAGTGCATCGCGCACGCCCGGGCCCAGGGCGCGACGGTCCTGGAGGAGCCGAACGACGAGTCCGACGAGAACGGCACCGTGCGCCGCGCCGCGATCGCCACGTACGGCGAGACCCGGCACACCCTGATCGACCGCTCCCGCTACCACGGCCCGTACCTGCCGGGGTTCGTCGCCGCGCAGAGCAGGGTGAAGCACCCCGAGGGCTCGCCGCGGCGGCTGTTCCAGGCGCTCGACCACGCGGTCGGCAACGTCGAGATCGGCAAGATGGACCAGTGGGTCGCCTTCTACAACAAGGTCCTGGGCTTCGTGAACATGGCCGAGTTCGTCGGTGACGACATCGCCACCGACTACTCCGCCCTGATGTCCAAGGTCGTCGCCAGCGGCAACCACCGGGTGAAGTTCCCGCTCAACGAGCCGGCCGTCGCCAAGAAGAAGTCCCAGATCGACGAGTACCTGGAGTTCTACACCGGCGCGGGCTGCCAGCACATGGCGCTGGCCACCAACGACATCCTCACCACGGTGGACGTGCTGCGTGCCCGCGGCGTGGAGTTCCTGAACACCCCCGACTCGTACTACGACGACGCCGAGCTGCGCGAGCGGATCGGCAAGGTCCGGGTGCCGATCGAGGAGCTCAAGAAGCGCGGCATCCTGGTCGACCGGGACGAGGACGGCTACCTGCTCCAGATCTTCACCAAGCCGATCGGTGACCGTCCGACCGTCTTCTACGAGTTCATCGAGCGGCATGGTTCGCTGGGCTTCGGGAAGGGCAACTTCAAGGCGCTCTTCGAGGCCATCGAGCGCGAGCAGGACCGCCGCGGCAACCTCTGAGGTGCCGCCCCGGCCCGGTGTCACGCGCCGGGCCGGAAACCGCCGGCCCGGCGCCACCCCGCCGGGCCGGCCATCGCGGAACCGGCACCGCGGGACCGGCACCGCTGGAACCGGCCACCGCTGAGCCGTAGGAAGGTCTGGGAGGAGCAGGACGATGGCGCACTACCGGCAGCTGGGCAGCATCCCGCCCAAGCGGCACACGCAGCACCGCACACCCGAAGGCGGTCTGTACTACGAGGAGCTGATGGGCGAGGAGGGGTTCTCCTCGGACTCCTCGCTGCTCTACCACCGGGGCATCCCCTCGGCCGTCGTGAACGCGGTGCCGTGGGAGTTGCCGGACCAGTCGACGGTGCCCAACCACCCGCTGCTCCCCCGCCACCTCAAGCTGCACGAGCTGTTCGCGGGCCAGGACTGGAAGTCCGCGGACGTCGTGGCCGGTCGCCGGCTGGTCCTCGGCAACGGCGACGTGCGGATCTCCTACGTCGCCGCCGGGGCGCCCAGCGAGCTGTACCGCAACGCGCTCGGTGACGAGTGCGTGTACGTGGAGTCCGGCACCGGCACCCTGGAGACGGTGTTCGGCACGCTGGAGGTCGGCCAGGGCGACTATGTGATCATCCCGCGGGCGACCACCCACCGGTGGCTGCCGACCGGCGACGAGCCGCTGCGCGCCTACTGCATCGAGGCGAACAGCCACATCACCCCGGTGAAGCGCTTCCTCTCCAAGTACGGCCAGCTGCTGGAGCACGCGCCGTACTGCGAGCGGGACCTGCGCGGCCCGGCCGAACTGCTGCCGGCCGACGCCGCGCCCGAGGGCGACGTCGACGTGCTGGTCAAGCACCGCGGCCCGAACGGGATCTCCGGCACCCGCTACACCGTGCCGCACCACCCGTTCGACGTGGTCGGCTGGGACGGCTGCCTGTACCCGTACGCGTTCAACATCCGGGACTACGAGCCGATCACCGGGCGGATCCACCAGCCGCCGCCGGCCCACCAGGTGTTCGAGGGCAACGGGTTCGTGATCTGCAACTTCGTGCCCCGCAAGGTCGACTACCACCCGCTGTCGATCCCCGTGCCCTACTACCACTCCAACGTGGACAGCGACGAGGTCATGTTCTACTGCGGCGGCGACTACGCGGCCCGCAAGGGCTCGGGCATCGCCCAGGGCTCGATCTCGCTGCACCCCGGCGGCCACACCCACGGCCCGCAGCCGGGCGCGTACGAGCGGTCCATCGGCGCGGAGTTCTTCGA
Source organism: Kitasatospora sp. NPDC002965 (assembly GCF_040611255.1). Lineage (NCBI taxonomy): Bacteria > Bacillati > Actinomycetota > Actinomycetes > Kitasatosporales > Streptomycetaceae > Kitasatospora > Kitasatospora sp. NPDC002965. Next base: position 144,001 of record NZ_JBEXNT010000006.1, read on the forward strand.
CGAGCTCGCGGTCATGGTGGACACGTTCCGCCCGCTGGAGCTGGGCGAGGGCGGCCGGGCGAGCGAGGACCCGGGCTACGCCTGGACCTGGGCCGGCCGGGGGCCGCAGCAGTGAACGACACCCGGGAGTCCGTCGTCCCCGAGCTGTTCCGGGGGCTCTTCGACGACGCGGCGGTGTTCCCGCCGGGGAACCTGCCGGTCGCCGAGGCGGCGCCCGCCCACCGCGCGCACCGGACCGCCTGGTACGCCGACGCGGTCGGCCCGTTCCTCTGCGGAGCGGGCCGGCTGGCCGAACTGGGCGGGACGGTCGGCTCCGGGCCCGCCCTCCGGGTCGGCCTGGTGCTGCCGGGGGGCAGCTCCGAGCTCGGCCCGGCACTCACCGCCGCCGCGCCGTTCGAGGTCGCCGGGGTCGAGCTGTCGACCCGGGACGCCCGGGAGGCGATCGCCGCGCTCGACCTGCTGCTGCCGCCCTCCGTCCCGGCGGCCGTCGAGCTGCCGCGCGAACTGCTGCGCGGCGACGGCCTGGACGAGGTGCTGGACGCCCTGGTCGACAGCCCGTACCGGGCCAAGTTCCGCACCGGCGGAGTGGTGGCCGGGGCCTTCCCGGACGAGGAGGAGCTGGCCGGCTTCCTCACCGGCTGCGCGCAGCGCGGCCTGCCGTACAAGTGCACCGCCGGGCTGCACCACGCCGTCCGGCACACCGACCAAGCGACCGGCTTCGAGCACCACGGCTTCCTGAACGTCCTGCTCGCGGCCCTGGAGACCGACCGGAAGGCCGCCGCCGAGGTGCTGGCGGAGCGGTCCGGCGAGGTCCTGGCAGCGTCGGTACGCGACCTGACCGATCGTCAGATCACCGCGATCCGGAACTCGTTCACGGCGTTCGGCACGTGCAGCATCGTCGAGCCGCTGGACGACCTGGCCGCGCTCGGCCTGCTGTCCGGGCCCGGCGCCGCGCCGGCCGGGTCGACCTCGCCACCCACCTCGCCCGACTCCCCGTCCCAGGAGGACCGTTGACCACCCCCCTCAGCCGGCCGGTGAGCGCCCAGGACTCCCCGTTCGGCGTGCACAACCTGCCCTACGGCGTCTTCACCGCGGCCGACCGGCCGGGCCGGCGGCGCGTCGGCGTCCGGATCGGGGACTTCGTCCTCGACGCTGGAGCGGCCGCCCGCGCCGTCGGGGCGCCGTCCGTGCTGCTCGACGCGGAATCGCTCAACCCGCTGCTGGGAGCGGGCCGTCCGGTCTGGACCCAGGTCCGGGCCGACCTGACCCGCTGGCTCACCGAGGAGTCCTTCCGGGAGGCCGTCTCCCCGGCGCTGCTGCCGCTCGCGGAGGTGGAGCTCCACCTGCCGTTCGAGGTCGCCGACTACGTCGACTTCTACGCCTCCGAGCACCACGCCACCAACCTGGGCCGGATGTTCCGCCCCGGCACGGAGCCGCTGACACCCAACTGGAAGCACCTGCCGATCGGCTACCACGGGCGCTCCGGCACCGTCGTGGTCTCCGGCACGCCGGTGGTCCGCCCGCACGGCCAGCGCAAGGCGCCCGCCGACGCCGCCCCGTCCTTCGGCCCGACCCGGCGGCTGGACATCGAGGCCGAGGTCGGCTTCGTGGTCGGCGCCCCGTCCGCGCTCGGCACGCCGGTCCCGCTGGACCGGTTCCGCGAGCACGTCTTCGGCGTCTGCCTGGTCAACGACTGGTCCGCGCGCGACATCCAGGCCTGGGAGTACGTGCCGCTCGGCCCGTTCCTCGGCAAGTCCTTCGCCACCTCCCTCTCGCCGTGGATCGTGCCGCTGGACGCCCTGGAGCACGCGCGGGTCACCCCGCCGGCCCGGGACGTCGAGCCGCTCCCCTACCTGGACGACCGCGGCGGCGAGCCGTGGGCGCTGGACGTCGCGCTGGAGGTGCGGCTCAACGGACACACCGTCTCCCGGCCGCCGTTCGCCGCGATGTACTGGACGGCCGCCCAGCAGCTCACCCACATGACGGCCAACGGCGCCTCGCTGCGCACCGGCGACCTGTTCGCGTCCGGCACGGTCAGCGGACCGGAGCGGGACACCCGCGGCGCGCTGATCGAGCTGACCTGGAACGGCGAGGAGCCGCTCAAGCTCCCCGACGGGTCCACCCGGACGTTCCTGGAGGACGGCGACGAGGTGACCATCACCGCCACCGCCCCCGGCCCGGACGGCACGCGGATCGGCTTCGGCGAGGTCACCGGCCGCGTGGCGCCGTAGGAGGCCCCGCGGGCCGCACCGGCCGTCCCACCGCGAAGGGCGGCACCGTACGCAACCGGTGCCGCCCTTCGCGCCGGTCGGTGACTCCCCGCCCACCCCGTACCGCCCGGCCGGACGGCGACGTCCACCGGCGCCCATGGACGTCCATGATCGCGTCGGTTCTCAGGGGTCACCGCTGCCAGTACCGTGTCCGGAGAAACCATCCGACCTTGCAGCGCGGGACCGATGACGGACGGGAGCGAGCCCGATGAGTGACGAGGTACAGGTCTACCGGGACGGCGGCGTGGGGCGGATCGTGCTCGACCGCCCGAGAGCCCTCAACTCCCTCACCCACGGCATGATCACGGCCGTCCGGGCCGCACTGGACGGCTGGGCCTCCGACGACGCCGTCCGTGCCGTGGTCCTGACCGGCGCCGGCGACCGCGGGCTCTGCGCGGGAGCGGACATCCGGGCGATGCACGACGACGCCAAGGCGGGCGGAGCCGGTTCGCGCGCCTTCTTCCGCGACGAGTACCGGCTCAACGCGCTGATCGCCCGCTACCCGAAGCCGTACCTCGCGGTGATGGACGGCATCACCATGGGCGGCGGTGTCGGGCTGTCCGCCCACGGCGCGGTGCGGATCGTCACCGAGCGTTCGGTGGTGGCGATGCCGGAGACCCGGATCGGCCTGGTGCCGGACGTCGGCGGCAGCCGCCTGCTGGCCCACGCCCCGGGCGAGTTGGGCACCCACCTGGGGCTCACCTCGGCCTCGATGGGGCCGGGCGACGCGCTGCTCTGCGGGTTCGCCGACCACTTCGTCCCGTCGGCGCAGGTGCCGGCCCTGCTCGCCGGGCTCGTCGCCGCCGACGGCCTCGACACCGTGGCCGCGGTCACCGCCGCCGTGGCCGCGCACGCCGAACCGGCGCCGCCCGCCGCACTCGCGCGGCAGCGGGCGTGGATCGACGAGTGCTACGCCGCCGACAGCGTCGAGGAGATCGTCGAGCGGCTGCTCGGCAGCGGGGTCCCGGAGGCGAAGGAGGCTGCCCAGCAGGTGCTCGCCAACTCGCCGACCGCCGTCAAGGTCACGCTCGCGGCGCTGCGCCGGGCCCGCACGCTGCCGTCGCTGGAGGCGGTGCTGGAGCAGGAGTACCGGATCTCCTGCGCGGCGCTGGACGGCCACGACCTGGTCGAGGGCATCCGCGCGCAGGTCGTGGACAAGGACCGTGACCCGCACTGGTCCCCGGCGTCGCTGGCCGCCGTCACCGAGGAGGACGTGGCGCGTTTCCTGGCCCCGCGTGAGGGTGACGGGCCGGCCCTGGACTGAACAGCCGGACCGACCCGCCCGACCCGCCGGCCCGAACCCCGGGGCGCGGCCCGTGACGACCGTCTCGCGGAGCGAGACTGGCGCGAGGCGGTCCGGTTCGGAGATCGTGGGGTGGTCAGAGCGCGCCCCGGCGGCGCCGAGCAGTGGAAAAGGGAGTCAACGGCGATGACCGATACCTTCGAGACGATCCTGGTCGAGCGCAAGGGCCGGGTCGGGCTGATCACGCTCAACCGGCCGGAGGCCCTGAACGCGCTCAACACGCAGCTCATGAACGAGGTCGTGACCGCCGCGACCGCGTTCGACCGGGACCCGGAGATCGGCTGTCTGGTGATCACCGGCTCCGAGAAGGCGTTCGCGGCCGGCGCCGACATCAAGGAGATGCAGGGCAACCGGTTCCCCGACGTCTACCTGGACGACTGGCTGGGCCCGTGGGACCGGCTCGGCGAGCTCCGCAAGCCGGTGGTGGCCGCGGTGGCCGGCTTCGCCCTCGGCGGGGGCTGTGAGCTGGCGATGCTCTGCGACATCCTGCTCGCGGCGGACACCGCGAAGTTCGGCCAGCCGGAGATCAAGCTGGGGGTGATCCCCGGGATCGGCGGTTCGCAGCGGCTCACCCGGGCGGTCGGCAAGGCGAAGGCGATGGAGCTGTGCCTGACCGGCCGGATGATGGGCGCCGAGGAGGCCGAGCGGGCCGGCCTGGTCTCCCGGATCGTCCCGGCCGACCAGCTGCTGGCCGAGGCGCTGGCGACGGCCGAGAAGGTCGCGGAGATGTCCGCGCCGGCGAGCATCATGCTGAAGGAGGCGGTCAACCGCGCCTTCGAGACCACCCTCGCCGAAGGCGTCCGCTTCGAGCGGCGGCTCTTCCACGCCGTCTTCGCCACCGCCGACCAGAAGGAGGGCATGGCGGCGTTCGCCGAGAAGCGGCCGGCGTC